>CANGUI010000016.1 GCA_947457025.1 Flammeovirgaceae bacterium
ATCGAGAAAACGATCATCGAAAAAGCATTTGAACTGGGATACGTTGTACCGCGCCGGCCGGCTACCCGCTCCGGAAAAAAGGTAGCCGTTGTGGGCTCGGGGCCGGCGGGTCTCGCAGCGGCTGCACAACTCAATCAGGCCGGACATCAGGTTACGGTGTACGAGCGTTCCGATGAAGTTGGCGGCCTCTTGCGCTATGGCATTCCGGATTTCAAATTGGATAAGCAGATACTTGATCGCAGGTTGCGCGTCATGGAAGAAGAGGGTATTGTGTTTATTACCAACACCGAAGTAGGCGTGCAGGTAACGGCTGAGCACCTCCGCGATGGCTACGATGCGGTAATCCTCTGTGGCGGCGCCACTCAGCCGCGCGACTTGCTCATTCCGGGGCGCGATGCCCGCGGGGTACACGTTGCTATGGAATTTCTCGGGCAGCAAAACCAACGCGTGGCCGGCAAACAGGTAAACGCTGCCGAGGAAATCTGGGCTGCGGGCAAGCATGTGGTGGTGATTGGCGGAGGTGATACGGGCTCCGACTGTGTGGGTACATCTGTACGCCACGGTGCAGCATCGGTCACCCAACTGGAGATCATGCCCAAACCTCCGCAGCAGCGCAGCGCCGCAACACCCTGGCCAAACTGGCCGCTTCTTTTGCGCACGTCTACCTCACACGAGGAAGGATGCGAACGCGAGTGGAGTATCCTCACAAAAGAATTTGTCGTGACCAATGGCGTACTGTCCGGGTTGCGCATAGTAGATGTGCAGCCAACGGCACAGGGCTTTCAGGAAGTTCCCGGCACCGCACGCGTATTGCCCTGCGATCTTGCCCTCCTCGCTCTGGGCTTCACCGGCCCCGAAAAAACACTGGTGGAACACCTCGGCCTGGCCCTCGATGAACGCGGCAACGTGCGGTGCAACCGCTACCGCACATCTGTGGATGGAATTTTCGCTGCGGGCGATATGCGGCGCGGCCAGAGCCTGGTGGTCTGGGCCATCAGTGAGGGACGCGAAGCCGCCCGCGCCGCAGACGAATATCTGATGGGCGCATCCGCACTGGAGGAAAAAGAACGCGGTGTACTCGCGCTGGAATAGTCAGGCGCTGGCGGGAGCGCACGTGCCGGATAAGCCTAACAGTACGCAGGCTACGTTCCAACCAGCCGACAATTCTCGGAAGGATGCAGAATTCAGTCCTGATGCTTTTGGCGGTCATGTTGCCGATGTCGCGGCGGGTTAGCGAGTGGATGCGCCGGGGTAATGCGTTGTTCACACGAATCACAAATCCGAGGCTCTGGGCGAAGAATGGTTTCCGATTTTCATTTTTCCAACATACCTTCTGTTAATTGCAACAGACGGTATCTGCCTCAATGAAACCTACCCAAATATTCAAAACCGCAACGGCATGCGTGTACTCCCGAAGACTACTGCCGTATTATAGTTCCATTGGTTTCCGTGACTTCTGAAAACGACAACAAGCTAACGGTCAGCAGCAGTATTGGAGCCATTACAACATGTTTTCTTGCCCACAGGGGATTATGCTTCTTCGCGGATGACGACCTTTTCCATGACGTCACCGGCGCGAATGGCGTCAATTACCTCGAGACCCTCTACTACTTTTCCAAAAACCGTGTGGTTGCGGTCCAGATGTTTGGTCGTTTCCCTGGTGTGGCAAATGAAGAATTGCGAGCCACCCGTATTTCGGCCCGCATGGGCCATCGACACCACACCGCGGTCGTGGTACTGATTCTCGCCAGTGAGCTCGCAATTGATTTTATAGCCGGGCCCTCCGTTACCGATACCATTAGGGCAACCACCCTGAATCATGAAATTCGGAATCACCCGATGAAAGACAAGACCATCGTAAAATCCCTTCTCTGCAAGGTCAACAAAGTTCTTTACGGTTTTGGGAGCATCTTGCTCAAAAAAATTGATCTTCATAATGCCCTTACGAGTGTGTATTTCGGCTATTTTCATGGTGATTTTGTTAATGGCGGCAAGTTAGCACGATAACCTGATTGTTGTGAATAATCGCATCCAGAACACAGTATACCAGGCTATTCTATGGCAGCTATGAAATCCTGCACTACGGGCAAAAACGTCTATGCCTCACAAGCCCTTGCCGAAGACGCGCTCCTGGAGGCATACACACGATCGGATTTCCCGAAAGGACAGGGCCCGGTAACGGTTTACGTATGCAACTTCTGCAGCAGCTACCACCTCACATCAAAGGGCCCCATGAATCCACGACTGGCAGCTGCATTGTCAGATGGGACACTCAAGAGACTCCGTGAGGCAGCGGCGTGGGAACGCAAACTGCGGCGGTAAGGGTATTGAAAAGCCGGCTTGATTCCCCCCGCTGCCTTTAGTACTTTGGCGCCAAAACAAACACCAATGGTAAACGAGTACATTAAAGCCAACGAGCAACGGTTTCTGGACGAGCTGTTTGATTTGTTGCGTCTGCCCTCAATCAGTGCAGACAGCCGGTATAAGGCCGATGTACGCAAAACGGCCGATGTTGTAAGGATGAGGTTACTTGAGGCCGGTGCTGACCGTGTGGAACTTATCGAAACCAAAGGCCACCCCATTGTCTTCGGTCAAAAAACGATTGATGCGACCAAACCCACTGTATTGGTCTATGGCCATTACGATGTGCAGCCCCCCGATCCGCTCGATCTCTGGAAGAGTCCCCCTTTTGAACCGACTGTGCGCGATGGCAAAATTTATGCCCGTGGATCCTGTGATGACAAGGGCCAGTTCTACATGCACATCAAAGCCTTTGAAATTCTGATGAGACTTAAGTTGCTGAATTGCAACGTGAAGTTCATGATTGAAGGCGAGGAGGAAGTTGGATCGGATAACCTACCAGCCTTTGTGAAACAATACCGCGAGCACCTGAAAGCCGATGCGATTTTGATTTCGGATACGGCGCTTATTTCACTTGAGCAGCCTTCCATTACCGTGGGCCTGCGTGGCCTTAGTTATATGGAAGTTGAAGTAACCAGCGCCAACCGTGATCTGCACAGCGGTGTGTATGGCGGTGCAGTAGCCAATCCGATAAATGTGCTATGTCAAATGATTGCAGGGCTTCACGATGCAAATGGGCGCATCACCATTCCCGGATTTTACGATCAGGTGATGACCTTGTCGGACGCCGAACGGCAGTCTTTGAATGCTGCGCCTTTTGATCTGAATGAATACAAAAACGAATTAGGCATTACCGAAGTAACCGGTGAAGCCGGTTATACCACGCTTGAGCGCACCGGCATCCGGCCTACGCTGGATTGCAACGGCATCTGGGGAGGATACACAGGCGAGGGGGCAAAGACCGTACTTCCTTCAAAAGCGTCAGCAAAAATTTCTATGCGGCTGGTGCCAAATCAAACACCCGATCAGATTGCCGAGCTTTTCCGGCAGCATTTTATCGCCATTGCACCGCCCACGGTTCGGGTAAAGGTCACGCCACATCACGGTGGCTTTCCGGCTGTAACCCCCACCACCTCGAAAGCATATCAGGCGGCCGAGCAAGCCTTCGTTGACGTATGGGGCAAAAAGCCGATCCCAACGCGCGATGGTGGTAGCATTCCTATTGTGGCCTTATTCAAAAATGAATTGGGTCTCGACACGGTGTTGATGGGATTTGGGCTTGATAGTGATGCACTGCACTCACCGAATGAGAGCTATGGTATCCGGAACTTCCTGATCGGTATCGAAACCATTGTGCGTTTTTATCATCATTTTGGCAAAACCTGAAAGCACTTCGATTAGTCCCGCGCTTGCACCTTCAGCATCTTGACATGAGTACCCTGAAAGGCGGGTGTGCGTACAAGTTTTGTGCGGAAAAATTTCCGCCTGTCGGCATAGCTCCTACTTGTAGTGTTTCAGCCGTACGATCTCGTGTTGGGTGAGAAAACGCCAGTTGCCGCGCGGCAAGTCCTTCTTGTCCAGTCCGGCATATACTACCCGGTCCAACTTGACTACCTGATAGCCCAGCGACTCAAATAATCTTCGCACAATGCGGTTCCAGCCAATGTGAAGTTCAATCCCCACGGTCTGGCGATCATCGCTCACAATGGCGAGATCGTCTGGCACCGCTACTCCCTCTTCCAGCCGGATGCCTGCCGCCAGTTGTTCAAAATCGCCCTTCGTGATTGGCTTGTCTAGTTCTACTTTGTAGATCTTCTTGACGTTATACGAAGGGTGCGTAAGCTTATCGGCCAGATCGCCATCGTTGGTCAGCAATAGCAGGCCTGTTGTGTTGCGATCCAGGCGTCCAACCGGATAGACGCGCTCGCTACATGCATTGGCGATCAGGTTCATGACTGTGTGCCGCTCCTGCGGATCTTCAGTAGTCGTGATAAAACCTTTTGGCTTGTTTAGCAGAATGTAAACCGGCTTTTCTGCTTTCAGGCGCTTCCCTTCATACCGTACTTCATCTGTCGGCTTTACTTTGTACCCCATTTCTGTGATCGTGGTGCCATTGACAGACACCAAGCCCATGGCGATACGATTATCTGCCTCCCGGCGCGAACATACTCCGCTATTCGAAATAAACTTATTCAACCGGATCAATCCTTCTTCTTTGGGCGCGCCTGCCGCCTGAGCCGGCTTGGCTGTCCGTTGTATATCCAGTCGGCTTTCTACAAATGATTTACGGACCGGTCGTTCTTTCCGGGAGGGTTTCTTCTCAATGAAACCATGTGCCTTCGCTCTTCCCTTACGGGGAGTAGAGGGCTTCTTTCCGGCCCCTCGTGTATCGGAGCTTTCCGGTGCCGCCCCCGGCCCATTTTCAGCCCGCGTGAAATCGCTTCGGTTGAAGGGTCTGCTCTGCGGGCGTTCGGTACGTCTCTCTTCGTCTTTTCTGAAATTATCGGTTGTGCGAAAACCACGCTTACCGGAGAAACTGGCTGTGTCGTCTTTTCTTCGGTCGCCCCGGGCAAAGTGCGGCCTGGGCTTTTCGGATTCGCTATCACGTTTTGAAAAGGGGCGCTTCCGTTCGGGGCGATCTTCGCGTGCGAAACGCTCGGATTGACCAGCAGGTTTCCCACCGAACGGTTTCCTTTTCGAAGAAGTATTCCTTTCGGCCGAACCCGCATCGCCTGAGGATGGGGAACCCTCATTTCGGTTATCCTGGCGGCGAAAAAACGCCTGATTGCGCCGGGGTTGTAATGGCCGCGGGCCATCTTCTTTCCCGGCTGAGTTGCGCTGCTTTTTGCCTGTATTCCGTTTCGCATCCGGACGCTCATTGCGGGAGCGTCTGGAGCCTGAGTTTCTGCGTTCGTTTTGTGCCATAGAGTAAAAAGTTGAGCCGGTATGCCGACGTACGACACCGGTGAAAAGGATTATTCCGGTCAGGGTGTGCTTAGCCTTTTTTCACTTCGCGCATCTCGTAACTTTCAATCACATCTCCTTCCTTGATGTCATTGAAGTTTTCGATGCCGATACCGCAGTCGAATCCGGACTTGACTTCGCCAGCATCGTCTTTATGCCGCTTCAGAGATCCGAGCTTGCCGGAGTACACAACAATCCCATCGCGAATTAAGCGGATCGGGTTGTTGCGCTTGATGAAGCCATCCGTTACCATACAACCGGCAATCGTGCCCACCTTGGAGATCTTGAATACATTCCGGACTTCGGCATTGCCCACGATCACCTCTTCCATTTCTTTCTCCAACATGCCTTCCATGGCCGCCTTTACATCGTTGATGGCATCGTAGATAATTGAGTACAGACGGATTTCGATTTCTTCGTTCTCAGCCAGCTTGCGGGCTGATCCCGAAGGGCGCACCTGAAAACCGACAATGATGGCATCTGAAGCAGAGGCCAGTAGTACGTCTGATTCGGAAATCTGACCGACGCCCTTGTGAATGATGTTTACAGCAATCTTGTTGGTTGTGAGCTTCAGGAGGGAATCAGAGAGGGCCTCTACTGAGCCATCTACGTCACCCTTGACGATCACTTTCAGTTCCTTGAATGAACCGATCGCTAACCGTCGGCCGATTTCATCCAGTGTGATGTGCTTCTTGGTACGGATGCTCTGTTCGCGGATGATCTGGGCGCGCTTATTGGCTACTTCGCGCGCCTCGCGGTCGGTTTCCATAACCTGGAATTTTTCGCCGGCCTGAGGCGCTCCGTCAAGACCCAGTACCAGTACCGGTGTGGAGGGTTCTGCTTCTTTAAGACGTTTGCCGGTATCGTCAAACATGGCTTTTACGCGCCCGTAGTTCGAGCCGGCCAGCATGATGTCGCCAATACACAGGGTGCCATTCTGGACCATCACTGTTGCCACATATCCACGGCCCTTGTCGAGCGAGGCTTCGATAACCGAGCCCGTTGCCGGACGGTCGGGGGTTGATTTCAGTTGCAAGATTTCAGCTTCCAGTAAAACCTTTTCCAATAATTCATCAATCCCCTTGCCTGATTTCGCGGAGATTTCCTGCACCTGATACTTGCCACCCCAGTCTTCAACCAGGATGTTTATCTTCGCCAGAGACTCGCGTACTTTTTGCGGGTTGGCAGTAGGCTTATCGATTTTGTTAATGGCGATCACAATGGGAACTCCTGCCACCTGCGCATGGTTAATGGCTTCCTTGGTTTGCGGCATCACATCATCATCCGCGGCCACCACAATAATCGCCACGTCGGTGATCTTGGCTCCGCGGGCACGCATGGCGGTAAAAGCCTCGTGACCCGGTGTATCCAGAAAGGCAATCTTATTGCCATTTCGGGTTTGCACTGAATAGGCGCCAATGTGCTGGGTAATTCCACCGGCTTCCTGTGCGGTGACTTTTGTCTTTCGGATGTAGTCCAGCAAAGATGTTTTTCCATGATCTACATGGCCCATGATCGTGACAATCGGAGCGCGCGGTTCGGCACCTTCGCCCACATCCTCAGTTGTTTCTTCTATGGCTTCTTCCTCCGTAGAGGTAAACTGTACTTCAAAGCCGAATTCATCGGCAATCACGGTGATGGCTTCCGCATCCAGGCGCTGATTAATGGATACAAACATGCCTAATCCCATGCAGGTCGAGATGACATCGTTTACCGACACATTCATCAGGGAGGCAAGGTCATTGGCCGAAATAAATTCCGTTACCTTCAGCGTTTTGGAGGCTTCTTGTTCTTGTTGCAAACGTTCTACTTCAGCATCGGAAACAGCCTGTCGCTTTTCCTTGCGGTACTTGGCACTGTTGCTGAACTTCTTCTGCTGACCACCACTTAACTTGGCGAGCGTTGCCCGTATCTGCTCCTGAATTTCTTTTTCGGTAGGTTCTGCCTTGGTAGTGCGCGGGGGCATAGGCCGGTTTCCTCCACGTTGAGGACCACCCGGCTGCGAAATATTTTTTCGCGCATCCATGGCAGGCTGAATACGCTTGCGAGGCCGTTTCTGCTTGCTGTCGTCTGCCGAAGGCTCTTTCTTCTTTTCGCTGGGCAGGCTGATTTTGTCCAACACCTTGAGACCCTGTAAGCGATCGGCCTTTGCTTTGATCAACTCTTGTTCGGGTTCAGCTGGTTTTTCAGTTGCTACAACTACTTCCGGTTCTGGCGCTTTTGCACTTGTGCTTACCGGTGTTGCAGGCTCTTCTTTTGCAGGCTCTGGTTTCTTTTCAAGGTCAATTTTGCCAAGTACTTTGATACCCTCCAGCTTGGGCTTATCGCGCTCAACTTTCTCGGGCCTGGGTTCTTCTTTTGGTTTAACGATCTCTTTGGAACCCAGATTTTTGATCAGAATCCTTTCCTCATCTTCCAGTTTCTTCCGGGTTGGTTCGGCTGATGGCGCTACGTGGATGGGGTCCGTGTGCTTCACCCCGATGGTAAGGTTGTGCGCTTCCAGTTTTTCCGTGGCGGAAGAGGCGTACTCCTTCGACAGCAGAGCAAATTGCTCGGCCGTGAGTTTCGCGTTGGGGTTGTTTTCCACTGTAAATCCCTTCTTGGAAAGGAAATCCAAAATGGTGTTGTGCCCCACGTTTAGTTTACGCGATGCCTGGCCTAACCGTATCATCTTTTCTTCTGCCATGCCTCAAATTTGCCTATGATTTACCGGATTTTCTACTTTTTGATCGTGAATAGTTATTCGAACTCCTTTTTGAGGATGTTGGTGACCGTCTCGACCGTTTCTTCTTCCAGATCGGTGCGGCGTACCAGTTCCTCTTTGCTCACATTTAGTACACTTTTTGCCGTGTCGAGGCCGATGCGTTTCAGTTCATCGATTACCCAGGCTTCGATTTCATCAGAAAACTCATCCAGGTCTACATCTTCCTCCTGTGCCGCGTGGTCTAATTCGCGGAACACGTCAATTTCCATACCCACCAGGCGGCTGGCGAGCTTGATGTTGAGCCCGCCTTTGCCGATGGCCAAAGAAACCTGATCGGGGCGGAGAAATACCGAAGCACGGCCTTTTTCCTTGTCGACCTTGATGGAGGAAATCTTCGCCGGGCTCAGGGCCCGCTGGATGAACAACTCCATATTTTCGGTGAAGTTGATCACATCAATGTTTTCATTTTGCAACTCGCGAACAATGGCATGAATACGCGAGCCTTTCATGCCCACGCAGGCGCCTACCGGGTCAATGCGGTCATCGTATGATTCTACCGCCACTTTGGCACGCTCTCCCGGTTCGCGTATTGCCTTTTTGATCGTGATCAACCCATCGTATACTTCAGGAACTTCCTGCTCGAACAACCGTTCCAAAAACTTGGGTGATGTACGCGAAAGAACAATCTTGGGGTTGCCGTTTACCATGTCCACTTCATGCACAATGGCGCGCACATTTTCTCCTTTGCGGTACCGGTCTTTGGGAATTTGTTGCGAACGCGGTATGGAAATCTCATTACCATCCCCATCGGTCAGCAAAACTTCCTTACTCAATACCTGGTACACTTCGCCGGTCACAATTTCGCCTACAATGTCCTTGTACTTTTGGAAAAGAATGTCTTTTTCCAGATCTTTTACCTTTTGGATCAGCGTCTGACGGGCAGTAGTAACCGCCCTGCGGCCAAAGTCTTCGATTTGAATCTGCTCGGATACTTCTTCGCCCACTTCAAAATCCGGCTCAATTTTTTTTGCCTCTGTCAGGCTGATTTTGTCATGGTCCCAGATGTCTTCCGATTCATCTTCCACAATCTCGCGAATGCGGTAAATTTCTAAATCGCCCTTGTCGGCGTTGATGATGATGTCAAAATTGTCATCAGTGCCATACCGTTTTTTGATCATGTTGCGGAAGACATCTTCCAGTATACGAATCATCGTAGGCCGGTCGATATTCTTTTGCTTGGCAAAGTCAGCAAACGATTCTATCAGATTTCCAATATCCATAACTCCACTATTTAAATGATACAACTACAAATGTTTTCTCAATTTCAGCGAACGGAAGCGTAGTAGTTTGCGCTTCGCCTTTTTTTGCTCCCCGGGCAGCCATCGCCACGCAAACCGAATCGTCAGTTACCTCAGCGAGTGTTCCTATGATGACCTGACCGCCGCGGGTGTGGACCTTCACTTCGCGACCAGTGTTTTTTCGGTACTGCCGCACCAGCTTCAGGGGTTGGTCAAGCCCCGGGGTGGACACTTCCAGCGTGAAGGGCGAGGTGATGTTATCCTGCGCGTCCAGCCAATCGGAGAGGCTGCGGCTGAGATCTGCGCAATCATCAATGGAAATACCCTGATCACCATCTACGATCACCAGTAACTTCTGCACATGGGGATTCTTAGATTTGAAAAGCACATCTACCAAAAAATGGCCCGGCTTTAAAAAATCACCCGCTTTATCCCGTATGGCTGTCGTAATCTCCATCAAAAAAACTCCCTTTAAGAACAAAAAAGGGGACTTTAGGTCCCCTCTTTCAAGAATCTCGTAAGAAGTGGCGCAAAGATAATATTTATTCCATTACCTGCAAACAGTTAGCGGTTGGCGTACATCTTATCGTAGTATTTTGTGTAATCACCCGAGGTTACATGTTGCAACCACTCGCCATTCGCCAGGTACCAGTCGATTGTTTTTGCCAGTCCGGTGGGGAAGTCGAGCGAGGGCTCCCAACCCAGTTCATCGCGAAGTTTGGAGGCGTCTATGGCGTAGCGCAAGTCATGTCCGGGTCGGTCTTTTACGAAGGTGATTAAACTGGCCGCTGTGCCGGACGCCTGCTTCAGTTTTTCATCCATGATGGTGCAGAGCAGGTGCACCAGTTCCAGATTTTTCCATTCATTATTTCCACCGATGTTGTACACCTCACCGGTCTTTCCGCGATGATAAATCGTGTCAATCGCTGAGGCATGATCTTCCACATAGAGCCAGTCGCGCACGTTCTCTCCTTTACCGTAGACGGGAAGTGGTTTCTTCCGGAGGATGTTGTGAATCATCAGCGGAATAAGCTTTTCCGGGAAATGATTAGGGCCATAGTTATTTGAACACCGGCTGATCACCACGGGCAACTGGTAGCTGTTGTGAAATGCGCGTACGAAATGATCACTGCCGGCTTTTGATGCCGAGTATGGCGACTGCGGATCGAGAGGAGTATGTTCAGTAAATAACCCTTCCACACCGAGGGATCCATATACCTCATCGGTTGAGATATGGTAGAATCGCTTACCCTCGAATTGGTCTTTCCACGCTGCCTTCGCAGCAGTAAGCAAATGAACGGTTCCGACAATATTGGTAATGACAAACGCGGCAGGATCTTCAAGGGAGCGATCTACGTGTGATTCGGCCGCCAGGTGGATGACTCCATCAAAGGCGTGCTTTTGGAAAAGCGCCTGAACAAACTCAAAATCGTTGATGTTGCCTTTAACGAAAGTATAATTGGGGGCGTGTTCGATTTCTTTCAGGTTTTCCAGATTTCCCGCGTAGGTTAAATCATCCAACACGACAATGGAATAATCCGGGTAATGCGTAACAAAACGGCGGGTAACGTGCGAGCCAATGAAGCCGGCACCCCCCGTGATGAGTACATTTTGGTTTTTCATTGGATGTATTTATCGAAATCCTTGTGCTCCCGATGGTACAGCACATCGGTCGGTAGCGACTTGAAATACTCGTACGTTATTTTCAGGCCTTCCTGTCGCGATACCTTCGGGGTCCACCCGAGTATTTTTTTTGCCTTGCTGATGTCTGGCTGCCGTTGTTTCGGATCGTCTTTCGGCAGTGGCTGATAAATTACTTTTTGGCGGGTACCGGTGAGTTGAATTATTTCTTCGGCAAACTGGCCGATGGTAATTTCATCCGGATTGCCGATGTTGACCGGGTAGGGGTAATCCGAAAGCAGGAGGCGGTATATGCCTTCCACCAGATCATCGACATAGCAAAATGAGCGGGTCTGTGAACCATCCCCGAAAACGGTCAGGTCTTCACCACGCAATGCCTGCCCGATAAAAGCGGGGAGCACGCGACCGTCATTCAACCGCATGCGCGGGCCGTAGGTATTGAAAATGCGTACGATTCTCGTTTCCAATTGATGATAGGTGTGGTAGGCCATGGTTATGGCTTCCTGGAATCGCTTGGCTTCGTCATACACACCACGCGGGCCGATGGGATTTACATTCCCATAATACTCTTCTGTTTGCGGGTGCACGAGGGGATCACCGTATACTTCTGAGGTGGAGGCCACCAGAATCCGCGCGCCTTTAGCACGGGCCAGACCCAACAGGTTATGCGTACCGAGTGATCCAACCTTTAAAGTTTGAATCGGGATCTTCAGGTAATCGATCGGGCTTGCCGGAGATGCAAAATGCAGGATGTACCGGATCGGACCCGGGACGTGAACAAACTTGCTTACATCGTGATGGTAAAACTCGAAGTCTGGGAGTTTCATCAGATGTTCAACATTTCGCAGGTCACCGGTGATGAGATTGTCCATGCCCACCACTTTATAGCCTTCCTGGAGAAACCGGTCGCACAGGTGGGATCCCAAGAAGCCGGCTGCTCCGGTGACAAGTACTTGTTCCTTAGCCATGTACTACCTCCCTTCCGATGCTGTAATAGGTAAGGCCCTGCCCCTTGATGGTTGAAAGGTCGTACAGATTTCGTCCGTCAAAAATGACCCGGTCTCGCAGCGTATTTTTAATTCTCATAAAGTCAACCGATCGAAACTCGGGCCACTCAGTTGCGATGAAGAGGGCATCAGCATTTTCCAGCGCCTGATAGGGATCATCATGAAACTGAACGCGGGTGCCATACATTTTTTTCACGTGGTCCATCGCTTCCGGATCGTGGGCCTGTATGTGCGCGCCTGCTGCCAGCAAAGCATCTATGTTGTAGAGGGCTGGCGCTTCGCGTATGTCATCTGTATGCGGTTTAAAAGACAAACCCCAGAAGGCGAACGTCTTCCCCTGTATGGCTTGCGCGTAGTGTTGGCGGATCGTCTGCATTAACCGGGTTTTTTGATCCGTATTTACATCCATTACAGCTTTTAGAATGCGGAAATCATATTGAACATCTACGGATGACTTTACCAACGCCTGAACATCTTTGGGAAAACAACTGCCGCCATAGCCAATTCCGGGAAACAGGAAGCGCTTGCCAATCCTGCTGTCGGTACCGATTCCTTTCCGAACCGAATCGACATCCGCCCCAACTAACTCGCATAAATTCGCGATTTCATTCATGAATGAAATCTTCGTAGCCAAAAAAGAGTTAGCGGCATACTTAGTCAGCTCAGCCGAGCGCTCGTCCATAAATATAATTGGGTTGCCCTGCCGAACAAAGGGGGCATAGAGAGACTCCATCACTTTTCGGGCCCGGTCCGATGAAGTACCAACCACCACCCGATCTGGTTTCATGAAATCCTCCACCGCAACTCCTTCCCGGAGGAACTCCGGATTCGAAACAACGTCAAAATCCACTTTTGCATGGATTGCAATACGCTGGCGAACTTTATCGGCTGTGCCGACAGGAACCGTACTTTTGTCTACCACCACTACGTAATGAGTCAAGAGTTTACCCAACTCATCAGCCACATTAAGTACATACCGCAGGTCAGCTGCCCCATCCTCTCCCGGCGGTGTTGGTAGGGCCAGGAAGATGATTTCAGCGTCGCGAATGCCGGTTTCCAGGTTGGTTGTAAATGCCAACCGATGCTGACGCAAATTCCTTTCGAAAATAACCTCTAACCCGGGTTCATAAATTGTGATTTGGCCAGAATTAAGGCTATCAACCTTTTTTTGGTCGATATCAACACATGTAACGGTGTTACCTGTTTCTGCAAAACACGTTCCGGTAACTAAGCCCACATAACCCGTTCCGATAACTGAAATCTTCATTTTACTACGCCTATTTGATAGGGAGCACAAAATTATTCTAAATCAGTGCACAACTCGTGCTCGAAAAACAGAAATCCGATTAATTCATCATCCTAACAATTGTTCGGATATATTTGTGGCCAAACTTATAGTGTATGAATCAAGCATTGCATATCCCGTCTGCCAACTTGTTGGAAACTGAGCATCAGGACATGATTGCAAAGATGATCCGCGACCTGGCTGCACAACACATGATACCTCACCGCTCGGAATGGGATGAGAAACAGATCTTCCCGATACCGCTGTTCAAAAAGCTGGGGGAACTCGGTTTGATGGGGGTTTTGGTTCCGGAGAAGTACGATGGCGCCGGATTTGGTTATCCGGAGTATGTAACCGCCATTGTAGAATTGGCAAAAGTTGATGGCAGCATCGGGCTATCTATGGCGGCTCATAACTCACTCTGCACCGGTCATATCCTGCAGTTTGGCACGGATTCTCAAAAACAAAAATACCTCCCCTTACTCGCAACCGGAAAATGGCTGGGGGCCTGGGGTCTTACGGAACCGAATACAGGTTCTGATGCGGGGAATATGAGAACTACGGCTGTTCGCGAGCAGGACCATTACATCCTCAATGGCGCAAAAAACTTTATCACGCACGGTATTTCGGGCGACGTAGCGGTGGTAATTGCGCGTACCGGAAAGCCCGGAGATAGCCGTGGAACGAGCGCATTTATCGTTGAGCGTGGAACCCCGGGCTTTTACCCGGGCAAAAAGGAGAATAAACTGGGTATGCGGGCTTCAGAAACAGCAGAACTCATTTTTTCTGACTGCAAAATACCGGCAGACAACCGGTTAGGCGAGGAAGGGGAAGGATTCAAACAAGCGCTGAAGGTACTTGATGGCGGCCGGATTTCCATTGCGGCATTAAGTCTCGGCATTGCTATGGGCGCATTCGAAGCCGCGCTGGCCTATTCACAGGAGCGCAAACAGTTTAACCAGCCGATTTCTTCCTTTCAGGGAATTTCATTTAAGCTGGCTGAGATGGCCACAAAAATAGAGGCAGCAAAGTGCCTCACCCTGCAGGCAGCCCACCGCAAGGCAGCCGGGCTGCCGGTGACGAAAGAATCAGCCATCGCCAAGCTATATGCCTCCGAAATAGCGGTAGAAGTTGCCAATGATGCAGTACAGATTTTTGGCGGCTACGGCTATACCAAGGATTTTCCGGTCGAGAAATACTACCGCGATGCAAAACTCTGTACCATTGGCGAGGGCACCTCCGAAATTCAAAAACTGGTTATTTCCCGATCTTTGTTGGGCTGATGTTGCAAAAAACAACTCTTTCCATATATTTGCGGCCCGAAACAGAGAGTTAAATATGCTGATCATCAACATCAAAGAGAACGAGTCGATTGACAAGGCCCTGAAGCGCTTTAAAAAGAAGTTTGAAAAAACAGGGATCTTGCGCGAA
>CANGUI010000017.1 GCA_947457025.1 Flammeovirgaceae bacterium
ATTTATTTTGTTGGCCGATATTACAACTTCATCCAGATAGGAAATCTTCAGGGAGTCAGCTTTATTATACTCCGGCTCGGCATATTGGGCAAACGCGCGGACAGAAACAACAATCGATATCAGAAAAATAAATCTCATAAGTAAAAAGTTTTTTGCCACGGACGAATGCCTCCACCACTGTTAAGCGGTACGAATGCACCAGTTCACCAAAGGCATTTGGTACCTAAAAAAGGAAAAATTACCACCGGGTATCCGGAGGCATAGACGACATCAGGAATTGTACACAATTCGGCGTGGTGGCGGTGCCACTATAGCCGGCACAAAGTCTGCCACCGGCAGCAGGTAGCGGGTTTCGGTATTGATCAGGCGAAATGTATTTTGCGGAATCTCAAGCCGGGGGCATATAAATTTGCACGCCAGGAGTTTGATCAGATGCAGCGGTGGCTGGGTCCCGTCTTCCTCAGGCTGTTCAGCCAGGCGGGTTAGCCAATCCAAAAGATTTTCTTCGTCATGATCCCGTAAGGCGAAAACGATCCAACTGGCACCTCGTCGTTCAGCCCGCGCTATGTCCCACATGGCATCATCCCACAGGATTTCATCTTCTTCTACCTGCGCCTGTTGCCATTGCGCCTCCGTAAACTCGAGGCGGGTGAGTGCCGAATCCGGCAGCAGCCGCAACCGGGCCCGCATTTCCTGACGATTCAGCGCCAGGCGAACTGCAAAAAAAACATAGGTGCCTCCCACCTGGAGAAGCAGCAGCGCGAGCAATACAAGCGCGAGTGTTTTCCGCATGCTGCAAATTAGTGTTTTCCAGACTAAAACCTTCCCAACTTTTACATCACCGGTTTTCGACAGGCAACGCCCACTGCTGGCTATCAAACCTGCTACGAAAGTTTTACCACCTAGGCAACCAAAAAATAATCGTCAGGTAAATGCGGTGGGTGGCTCGGAATGAACCCATTTGCATGAGACATTGTAAATGGCGTGTTCTAGAAGTTAGGCGATAGCAGGTACTTACTATAGAACTCATCGATGGCATGTACGGCATCTCCGGGCGTATCCACCAAGGCAAAGAGTTCCAGATCTTCTTCGTTGATCATCCCTTGGGCGATAAGCGTTTGCCGGAACCAGTCGATCAGCGGAGCCCAGAATTTTTTACCTACCAGCACAATCGGAAAGCGGCCGATCTTGCGCGTTTGAATCAGCGTCAACGCTTCGCCCAGTTCATCTAACGTTCCGAACCCACCGGGCATCACAATAAACCCCTGGGAGTATTTAACAAACATCACTTTGCGTACAAAAAAGTAATCGAAAGTGATCAGCTTATCAGGGTCTATGTAAATGTTGCCTTTCTGTTCGAATGGCAAAAAAATATTCAGGCCTACCGATTTCCCGCTCGCACGACGGGCCCCTTTGTTGCCGGCCTCCATGATGCCCGGACCGCCGCCGGTAATCACTCCATAGCCGTGGTGGACCAGCTGGTAGGCGATCTCCTCTGCCATTTTGTAGTAGGTATCGGTGGGCTTGGAGCGGGCCGATCCAAAAATGGTAACACACGGGCCGATCTTGGCGAGTTTTTCAAAACCTTCTACAAACTCGCTCATCACTTTAAAGATCACCCATGAGTCTGAGCTCTTAATCTCCGCCCAATCTTTGTCTTTAAACGCTTTGCGGATGCGGTGTTCATCCTCAATAGCTTCGCGAATCAGGTCGCTTGCCGCTGCTTTCTTTTTGCTTTTTGTGGCCATAGGCATTATGTAATTGGAAACTGTACTGGAGGCGGTTTAGTTACTGATGTTTAACCAGCGGCATAATCCGAAAGATAATGAAACGCGGTGGTGAGCGCACCGTTTTTGGCAATGGTGGCGCGTTCAATAATGCCGTCGGGATCTTCGCCAAGCAACGGTGGTACAATCTTGTCTATCAGATCACGCCCGAATTCCTCGCTGGCACTGCGGGGCAATTCGCACGGCAGGTTATCGATCGCCATGACGGTTATGTTGTCCGGATGAGACAGCGGGAGTTCGATGGTGTTGCGCACGGGATGGAAATCATATAACGGATCGGTGATCGAAGTGGCCCTCACGGTGCAGGGAACTGAACCATTGATATCGCACGTGATATCCGCGACCAACCGGATGCGAAAGCGGGGATCTGCCATCTCCGCCGGGGTAAACAGGCGCGGCGCCTTCGGATTCCAGAAGGCGCCTGCAATCAGCACATCTGCTACCTGCGTAAACGGGAGGAAAGTAGATTCATAGAATTCAGGGTGCCGGTGAAACTCCTCCCGGTTAAACGAACTTCCATCCCTTCGGCGATGGTAGTTTGCGCTGGACAGTTGTACGTAGACCGGCTCCAGGAATGACTTCCGCAGGAAGTCTTCCGTGCTGACTTTGCGAATGCCAACGGTGTCGAGTGTTTCCATTGCGCCACGTGCCACACGCCCGGCACCGGTCAGAATAATTTTTATGGGCGGTAATTTCACAAGCCTCAACTCGCGCTTGAGATCATTAACATCAAAACAGGCAAAAGCCCGGCGCAGAGAAAAAAGGTTGTTCTTCAAGCCGTAGGCCCAAAGTCCGTTGTAGGCCCCCACGATGCCGGCGTAGCGACCAAAAGCCACCAGGCGGTTGCCGTACAAATCCTTCATCGCTTCGTAATCGATCAAGCAAATGTTGTTCTGTAGTACTGCCTGCAGGAGTTTTCGGTTGTACGGCTGTTTTTTCATTGTATGCGAAAAAAAACAGTAGGTCTTGTTGGGCAGCAGCTGTTCAACCGGTACTTCCTTGATCCCAAGGAGAATATCACAACTTTGAAGCGACGGATCTGATTCCACTCCTAAATCCGTGTATTCCGACTCGTGAAAGCACCTATCCGCACTCGGCTGAAGGTGAAGTCGGACCTGCGGATAGCGTTGCATGATTTCTTTGGCTTGCAGCGGAGTGAAAGCCACTCGTTTGTCAGGAGGGGTTTTGCCTTCGCGAATCAGACCAATCGTAAACAGACGCATAGAAAAGAGTTGATCAAATGTAGTGGATTTTATGTCCCTTTTTTCAGTAGCTTGCCCGCATGGCTGCCTATACAGTACTCATCGTGGGATGGGTAATCTACTTCTTTCTGCACAGCTGGCTGGCAACGGAACGAGTTAAAAAATGGAATTCCCGATGGGTTTCATCACGCACCTACCGCCTGTTATACAATGCATTCGCCACGGTTGGTTTACTCATGATGCTTTGGATCAATAGCAGCATTCCCGCCACCATTTTCTTTGCCAGCGAAGGATATGTGCGGTTTTTCAGTTTGCTGATGGTAACGCTGGGTGTACTGCTTATTCGGGCACACTTTCGGGCTTCCCCGGCGAGCGAATTCCTGGGGCTGGCAGCAACGGGCCCTGCCCAACTGCGGGTGGATGGCATTCTGAGGCATATTCGCCACCCCCTCTATGCGGGTATTATATTGATCACCACCGGATTCTTTTTTTTCATTCCCAAACTGCCGGTGCTGATTACCTGTAGCTGCATTTTACTTTACCTGCCGATTGGCATCTGGCTGGAGGAACAAAAACTATTGCAACAGTTTGGCGATACGTTCCGCCAGTATCGAAAAACAGTACCTGCACTCTTGCCGTGGCCCCGGAAAAACTGAATTTACTATCTTGCGCCGTGCCATCTTACCTATGAAATCACGAGTCATCACAGCGCTGTTTTTCACCTGCTGTGCATGCGCTACCCACACGCAGGCGCGAACGGTGTTCGCATCCCCGAAAGGCAAGAAGTGCCACACGGACTATAGCCGCCAGTCGGGTGATCCCGCTGCCGTGGCATTTGCCTGGGGGGGTACTGAACAGCAAGCTGCCCCTGCGGTGTGCATGCCAGACGAATGGCAGAAGAAAAAAATAGCGCCTGGCAACGGGACGACAAAAATCGGAATCCCCTTCGAGTGCAACTCCGTTATTTCCAACAAAAAGTATTATCAACGTCAATAATTTCTCTGTGGTCTCATCACATCTGCTCCACCCGAACGGGCCAACCCTATCCCGGCTGATTGCCGGTGTCTGGCGTTGGCACCACACCTCGCCTCAACAAATCATTCGGCTGATTGAAACATCCCTTGAGGCGGGCATCACCACATTCGACCATGCCGATATTTACGGTGACTATGGTAACGAGGCCCTATTCGGCCATGCGCTGCGCCTTCAGCCATCTCTGGCGGGGCGTATGCAAATTGTCACCAAATGTGGCATCAACCTGATGTCCGACAAAAAGCCGGGCCACCGCATCAAACACTATGATACGTCACGCGCGCACATCGTTACGTCGGCTGAAAATTCCCTGCGCTTGCTGGGCGTAACCCACCTGGACGTGCTCCTTTTACACCGCCCGGATCCGCTGCTGAATGCGGAAGAAGTGGCCGCCGCCTTTGATGCGCTGAAAACGAGTGGCAAAGTGAAATACTTTGGCGTCTCGAATTTCACCCCCGCACAATTTGACCTGCTGCAGGCGTATCTGCCGGCACCTCTGGTTACCAACCAAATCGAATTATCGCTTTTTCAGCCGCAAGCATTATTGGATGGAACGGTTGATCATCTGTATCGCCTGCGGACAGCTCCGATGGCCTGGTCGCCCCTGGGCGGCGGCCGCATGCCCGTGGATGAGCATGTATTTTTTCCGCTCGCGACTCGGTATAATGCCACCTACAGTCAGTTGGCGCTGGCCTGGCTGTTAAAACATCCCGCTTCTATTTTCCCGGTTATCGGGACAACGCAACCAGACCGGATTCGGGAGGCTGCCCATACCATGCAACTGCATCTGGACCGGCAAGACTGGTTCGAACTGCTGCGCTGGATCACCGGGAAAGATGTGGCCTGACACCGCCTCAATAGGTGGAAATGTGGATCACCTGATACGCTTTCCGAAACGCCTGCCCGCGTTGCTCGATAAAATTCGCCTGCCGGTTAAAATCGAGCAATTCGTTCGCGTAGGCGTTAATCACCGCCGGTGAAGCCACCACCGGCGAGCCGTACGTCACGGCTTCGTCAATGTAGGAATAGATCAGCTTCTCAAACTCAGCCCGAAACAACCGGTTCGAGATGAACAGATCGCACCCTTCCACACGGTTGCCCGTAACGGCAATGACGCCAATCACATCACCTTCATCATCGAATATACTGCTGAAAAAATCGACATACGCCTGCTCGATCCGCCGGAAGTTGCGGTTATTCACATGATCCGTATAGGCATCCGTGCGGCTTTGCACCCCATCGCGGTCGTTTGATTTTTTCACTTCCTCCCATACAGCGTTCTGGCCGAGGCGATGATCAATGATGTCGCGCAAATGTTCGTTGGCCATGCCGTAGTACTCGGTGAACTGCGCATCACTGGCATTGCCCTTGTATTGCCATCGCCCCTTCTCCACACAGTATACGGGTATTTTTACCCGGCCTTCCCCCGGCGGAATCAGCATATCGCGCGCCACAACGCGGTCCTGTTTGCCCCCTTGCAGGATTTCACCGGACATGATGAACAGCGTATCGGCTGATTGATTGCGCACCAATAGCGTATTCACGGTGCCACTCTGGCTGGCCTCCGTTACGGAGATTTCGTTGTTCACCATGGCCTGGTGGAGCGACATGTAGTAGCCAACATTACCGATGGCCTGACGAAAGGACGGCTTCATCCGGATAGGTACCAGCCGCAGATTTCCGTAGGTGTAGCGCTGCGGATTTGATACATCAGCCATAACAAAATCCTGATTGAAAGGGAAATAATCGGATGGGTTACCGCCCATGCGGCCTGCAGCCTGCACCTCGATGCTGATTTTTTGGGCCGGTACGCGCAGGCTCAGAATGAGGTAGTCGTAGAAACGATCCTCCGCACTACCGCGGGAAAAACTCTTCAGGTTCAACTGGATTTCTGCTTCACGCGTTTGGGCGTTCCAGGCGGGTGAAGCGAAGACCGCCTGTATCTCTCCTTTTTCGTTCGACACATACGCCAATGGGGCAGTTCGCTGCGGCAAGGATTGAATCAGTACCGGAATTTTTGTTGCCGGTCTTCCGTTGGCATCCACAATTTCAAAAGTGGCACGCGCGGCGCCATTCGCGGGAATCCGCACCGCCTGCTGCAAAACCCGCACATTCAACTGATCGAGCAACTGCTGCAACCGGGCATAGCACTCCACGGCAAGAAAAACCGGCTTGCCCTGCAGCATCACTTCAATGTTCTCGCCCCAGTAATCCTTCAACGTAAGCAACGTGCGAAAATAAAAATCAATAGCGGTGGCGTACGTCAGGTTCTTTTCTGCCTCAAGGGCTTTCTCATAAAACTGTACGGCCATCCCTTTTATATTCTCTACATTTTTCTTTTTCTGATCGGTATAGGCCGCTTTACTCAGGCGGTAGTACACCCAATAGGTTGTCTCATCTTCAAATGCGTCAACCCGCTCAAAATCCCGAATTTCATCGGCCGCCGTGGTTTTTATGTTGGACTCGTATTCCTCCTTGAATTGATAATTCTTGTCGATCTGGCTAAGGATAGAGGTGCTGCTGATCATAACCCGAATGTCACTCACCAAATCCTGCAGAGCATTTTTCTTTGCTACACCGGTATAGTCTGTCAGTCGTTTGCTCGCGCTGCCGATCCCCACGTAGTAGGCGGCATCAAATGGTTTGCTGGTTACCCAATTGGGTTTTTGTTGGGCCAATGCTGCACCCGCAATCAGCAGCAGGCAGGTAAGCGTTTTCATGGGCTGGAATTTTCTATCCTTCTACGGATCGCCGGCCGCGGCGATCTGAAAATAACGGTGGCAGTTTGGCCAGTTTAAGGTGTCGCGGCCAACGTGTTTGATTTGGATCAAAACGCTGAACAAACTTCTCATCGTTTGCCCTTTGCTTTCTCTATCCTGCGAATTATTTTTGGTTCAATCGTATACCATGAAAAAAATACTCATGTTCATTTTGGCTATTTATTATGCCGGCGGGCTGCTTGCCCAGCGAAAGCCAATCGAAGGGCGGTGGGACCTCACACTCACCAAAGATAGCAAAGTGTTACCCTCGTGGTTAGAGGTGCGCAACTCCGGTGTAAACACACTGGTGGGGCGTTTTGTATATGCTTTTGGCAGCGCGCGGCCCATCTCGGAAGTAAAATGGGAAGACGGAGCGTTCAGCTTCTCCATTCCGCCACAGTGGGAGCCCGGAAATAAGCCCCTTGTTTTTGAAGGCACCGTAACGGGCGACCAGCTCACCGGTACGATGACCTATACCGATGGCAAAACATCGCCGTTTGTTGGGCAGCGTGCGCCAAACCTTCAGCGCAATGCTCCCCCGGTTTGGGGTGACCCGATCGCGCTGATTGGCACCGACCTTACCGGCTGGAAAGCGGATGGCAAAAATCAATGGGTGGTGGAGAATGGTATTTTGAAGAGTTCCACATCGGGGGCGAATCTCTTGACGGAACAAAAATTTACCGACTTCAAACTGCATGTTGAGTTTCGTTACCCCAAGGGCAGCAATAGTGGCGTATACCTGCGGGGCCGCTACGAAGTGCAGATCAGCGATGGTCAGGGTACCGACCCAGAGGTTGATCAGTTCAGTGCCGTGTATGGCTTCCTTCAGCCCAATCAGGCGGTGGCCAAAGCTGCTGGGGAATGGCAATCATACGACATCACCTTGGTGGGCCGCCGGGTGACGGTGGTCGCCAACGGGATCACGGTGATCTGCGATCAGGGCATCCCCGGAATAACAGGTGGCGCACTCGACAGCCGCGAAGGAGAGCCGGGACCGATCTTGCTGCAAGGCGATCACGGCCCGATTGAATATCGCAACATGATCATTACGCCAGCGAAATAGTCTTCCCTGCTCTGCACTTCCTGCAGCAGGGTATTCACGATCACAAAAAATTCAGCAGCAGGTAAAACAGGATGGCCGCCAGCAGCAAGATGGCCACCCATCGTAAGCTTCCTGAAGTGGTGGGGAACTCATATCCACAGATGGGGCAGACGGTATCCTTCGCCGCAATGTTCATGGCACACGAGGGGCATTCCTTTTTAGAAGTGGTGGCCACGTTATACGCCTTCTACGGCAATCATGCGGGTAATGGATGCAGCCTGCCGGATGGCTTTCGCCGGGGCATAGCCTTCGCCCGACCACCACGCTTTTGCTTTTGCCAGGGAGGGAAATTCGAGTATAACCACGCGCCCCGGCTGCCAGTCGCCCTCCCACGTTTCCGTGGCACCGCCCCGCACCAGGAAGCGCCCTTCGAATGGTTCCAGCGAAGCCGGCGTTAACGTTTTGTAGGCTTCGTACCGCACCGGGTCGGTGATGGTGACATCAACAATCACATAGGCTTTCATAGCAGGCAAGTTGGATAGGAATATGATTCCAAAGACTACAAATGGGTAAGCAACAGGTTGCGAAATTCCACTTCAGCGCCTTCCGCCTGAATGGCGATCTGCCCTTTTGTTGCTGTGCAGGCATACCCTTCATTGACCAGTACGTCATTCACCCACACCCGAACGGTTGCTGCGCGGCATTCGATCCTGATTCGGTTCCACTCGCCCAACGCGTTTTCGCTGCCATCGGTAAGGTTGACAATTCTGCGTTCTTTCCCCTCGCTGGTTCCCCAGTTTTCTTTGGGGCCGCGCCGCGCCTCCATGTCCGGCACGGTAATGTCCTCCTGAATACACCAGAAGTCACCGGCATGTTCATGCATGAGTTGTACTTCAAGCGACTGTGGAAACATGTCGTACAACGCACGCGGGCGTGAGGCATGAACCAAAAAGCCGCAGTTGCCGGGACTTCCGGCGAACCGATATTCAGCGCTCAGTTGGTAATTCTCGTATACGCCATTGGTGATCAGGTGCCCCGCTGGCGTACCCAGACTCACCAGCAACCCGTCTCGCACAATAAAGGGCATGCGCACAGTGTCCGACACATCCTGATCGGGCACATCGGCATGCCACCCTTGAAGATCAATGCCATTGAATAACACGTCTGATTTGCGGCAGCCGCCAACGGCCAAGAACGTTGCTGCGATTAGAAAACTATGCCAGCTTCGCATTTTCCGGATCCCAGTTAACCACTCTTTTTTCGAAATAACTTTTGTTCGCCAGCAATGCAGGGCCGGCGGCGCGCAATCCAAAAAGAGCATCCTCTATAACCGGTTTCCCCTCGCGAATACCCGCGTAAAAGTTGATGTGATGATCGAGATTGGCAGCGTAGTCATCCGGTGCTCTGTATTCAACCGGCTGCATCTTCACCTCCGATAGTGGCTTGGGATGATTGGCCTGATACCACTTTTCATACTCCTTCTGCTGGCTGGCCGCGAACGTTTCAAACGAATCCCAGCCCCCATAACCGGGATTCTTTTCCATTTTGTTTTGCTGCAGTTTCACGGCACTCCACGACATGGAAATGACCCCTTCGGTACCGATAAAGTGCAGATCATCTGCTCCATCCTCACTTCCATCAACAAAGTTTACCCGCATTTGCAGATTGAAAGCGGGGTGTTGCCGGGTAGCCGGGTAGTCGTACAAGCCGAGTATCACGTCCGGCACATCTCGACCGTCCTTCCAGTACCGAAGTCCGCCCGTAGCGAATGCCCGAGTGGGGCCGGAAGAACCGGTAACCGCATGGAGTGCGGAAAACAAGTGTACAAACAGATCGCCGGCCACGCCCGTGCCGTAATCCTGATAGTTGCGCCACCGGAAGAAGCGCAGCGGATCGTAGGCTACCTTAGGCGCATCACCCAGAAAGCGGTCCCAATCCACGGTAGCCGCGCTTGCATCCGTCGGGATGGAATATTGCCATGCACCGTTGGCACTGTGGCGATCCATCTTTGTTTCCACCATAATCAAATCACCAATCAGCCCGGAGGCAAAAAGTTCACGCGCTTTTTCCGTGACTATCGAACTGACGCGCTGGCTGCCCACCTGCACGATTTTGCCAGATTTTTTTTGTGCCTCCAGCATCGCCGCACCCTCCTCAATTTTGTGCACCATCGGTTTTTCGCAATACACGTGCTTACCCTTGTTCAGCGCTTCAATGGTGATGCGATCATGCCAGTGGTCTGACGTACATACAAAAATGGCATCAATGTCTTTGCGGTCGAGCAACTCGCGATAGTTTGATGTGGTAAACAGGGTGTTGCCGTAAAGTTCTTTGCTGCGGGCGAGACGTCCTTGGTACAGGTCGGCTACGCCCACCAGTTTTACGCCCGGCACCTGCAGCGACCAGAAGGCGTTGTTAAATCCCATGATGCCCATGCCGACAATACCGATGTTGACCTGGTCATTGGGGCCATATTGGCGATGCGCCATTGGCCGGGGTTGCAATACCTCTAATCCGGAGCGGGCGGATAAGTTGGAAGGCAAACCGGCAGCTGCGAGGGTGGTGCCGAGGGCCTTCCTGAGAAAATGTCTGCGGGTAGGGTGCGTCATAATTCCGGTTATTTTGAATGTGGAAGATACGCTGAAAAAGCAACGCCTGAAATCCTTTTTTTATTTACGGTGCCTGCACGCGCTACGGGCTGGAAATAGATGTGATGCCGAACACGCCGTGGCCATGCCTTTCCCGGAAAAAGGGGCGGCCACCCGGCAGGTGCCGGATGGCCGCGTTCGTCAAATAAACACCCTGTCAGTTCATCAACCGAAAGGTGATGGGTAAGATCATGCGCTGACGCACAGGCTTGCCCCGTTGACGGGCGGGGTTCCAGACTTCAGACGTTTCGATAACGCGTACAGCCTCCTCATCACAGCCGGCGCCAATGCCTTTCACGACACGCACATCCTGTATGGAGCCATCTTTATTAACCACAAACTCAACAAAAACCTTCCCCTCGATCCGCATCCGACGTGCAGGAGACGGGTACTTGATGCGTGCACCGATATCCCGATAAAACGCTGGGAGCCCGCCTTTCGGCGAGGCCGTGTTTTCCACCACCACAAAAATCTCTTCAGTGTCTTCCTTCTCCTCCGGTTTTGGCTCGGGCAGGGTAAATTCCTGTACGCGCGTATCCTGACTCATTTCAATATCAAACGTGATCTTGATATCGTCCTTGAGGATTTCTTCATCAGGTACTTCAACTAACCGGGTGGAAGGCGCCTGCACCGGCGGCAACTCCTGTATCTCGGTTCGCGGCACCTCTGCAATCATTTCAAAGGTGTTCACATTGCGCTGCTGGAGTTCAACAACCGTTTTCTCGGTGGATCTCCATTCAAAGGCTGTAACCACTAATCCCATAGTGGCCAGCAAGCTGAAACCAAATATCACTCCCTGATACTGGGCCAAATCAGCTTTCGGATATTTTTTGATTTCCATACATCTGGTGTTTATTGACAGGATAATATTAGCCTGTTGAACATGCCAGATTCCATGACTTCAGTCAGTGAAACAGCTAACAGTTGTCAGCGGCACCTGCCACCAATGACGTCCCCCGGCCGCCCATGACCTCATTTTCCGGCTTCGCGTTCGGCGTCGTGCAGTGGGCCAGTCATAAAAAAAACGCGGACCTCCCGGTCCGCGTTTTCACAGTGAATCGGCTAATGCAGATTACTTCGCGTGCTTGCCAACGATCTTGGCCAACTCAAACATCGACACCTGCTTCTTGCCGGCAAATACCGTCAGTAACTTCGCATCTGCATTGATCATGCGTCTGTTCTTGTTGTCCTGAAGCTTGTTCTTCTTAATGTAATCCCAGATCTTCTTAATGATCTGTGTACGCGGTAGCGGCTTGCTGCCCACTACTTCTGCCAATGCAGCACTGGGCGTCAAGGCGGCCATGAAGGCGGCATTGGGTTTACGTGCTGATTTTTTCGCCTTTTTGGCGGCCTTCTTCGGGGCTGCCTTCTTGGCTTTCTTTGCTGCTTTTTTTGCCATAGCGCAATCGTTTTTGTGGTTGTTAAAATAAAAACTTAAAAATTTGCGAAGCACTTCTTCGCATCTCGTTGTAAAGTTGAGAAAAAAGTTACCGAAAAATTAACATTTCACCGAAATATTATCGCTTTTCATAGGGAAAAACACCCATCTCACCGGACAAAGGCCGGATTTTCATAGGGAAATGACCAAAACTGATCTGTTTTTCATAGGGAAAATCTACTTTCGCCTCCTAATCATTCGTAAGATCTATGACTAAAGTAGCATTCATCACCGGCGGAAGTAAAGGCATCGGTCAGGGCATTGCCGCTGTTCTTGTTCGCGAGGGGTGGCGCGTAGCCATCACCAGCCGCTCCCGTGCCGACGTAGAAAAAACAGCATCCGCGCTGAACCAACAACAGGCAAACTCCGCACTGGCATTACAGGCTGACGTGCGCAACTATGCTGAGTTACAAGCAGCCGTAGCGGCAACCGAAAAAGCCTTCGGTCGCATCGATGTACTGGTGGCTAATGCCGGTGTAGGCCATTTCGCGCCCATCGATCAAATCCCGCTTGAGCAGTGGCACCAAACCATCGACACCAACCTGACAGGCGTTTTTTACAGCGTCCGGGCAACATTGCCACTGCTGAAGATATCCAGGGGCTACATCTTCACCATCGCGAGCCTGGCGGGCACCAACTTCTTTGCCGGTGGCAGCGCCTACAATGCCAGCAAGTTCGGACTGGTAGGATTCACACAAGCCATGATGCTCGACTTGCGCGCCGGCGGCATTCGGGTCAGCACCATCATGCCCGGCTCCGTTGCCACTTACTTCGATGGCCATACGCCCTCCGAGGCCGATGCCTGGAAAATCCAACCCGAAGACATCGGCCAACTCATCGCTGACGTGTTAAAACTCAATCCGCGCACGCTGCCTTCAAAAATCGAAGTGCGCCCTTCCCTTCCCGGGGGAAAATAAACGCACCTCCACAAAACCGGATACAAGAAAAAAATTACTGCAAGGTCTTGGGGGCGCCCCCGCCCTCGCACGCTCGGGCGGGGTCAGGCTGTCGCTGCTACTCCTCCCCCGCACGTGCCGGCGGGGTGCGGGGTATCCGCTCCATCCTTCGCCCGGGTACGGTGCTCCGGATAAAGTTCCGCCGCTGCACAACTATTTCTCCTGCCGAACAAGCTCACCATCTTTCATCACGCACTTCACCTTGCGCAGATCGCTGATCGTCTCGGCCGGATTCCCCTCAACAATCAGTACATCTGCCTGCAGGCCGGCAGCCAATAAGCCCACTTCGTTTTCCAAATGAAAGGCCTTGGCATTACCCCGCGTAGCTGCCCGCCAAACCTCCACCGGAGTCATTCCATACTCCACCATCAATTCCATTTCGAGCACATTATTTCCATGAGCATAAACACCCACATCACCACCCATGCCAATCGATACGCCCGCCTTGAGGGCGGCGGCAAAAGCTTTCTTCTTCTGCGTCACCACCGCAGGCTCAGGGGTAATGCCTTTTTTCCAGCCGCGGTACTGCTGAAGTGATTCAACGGCCCCGAGCGTAGGGAAATACACCACGTTGTATTGTTTCATCAGCGCGGCAATTTCATCATCCACATAATCACCGTGCTCAATCGTTTCAGCTCCCGCCAGGATTGCCCTGCGCATCGCTTCCTTACTCTTGGCATGGCACACCATCACACGCCCACTGCTGCGGGTCACCTCATTAATTAGTTTCAGTTCATCGAGCGTAAACGAGGGCTGATCTTCACCACGCAGGCCCCACCGGTAATCCGCGTATACCTTGATAAAGTCGGCACCCTTGCCGATCTGGTCGCGGGTAACCTGCACCAGTGCATGCCCATCAGCCTCCTCTGCCCCCATCATGATTTTCATGTCTGAGTCATAGCCCTTCGGCCCGTATGAGCCGGTGCTTACAATAGCGCGGCCGGCCACCAGCATCCGGGGACCCGGAACAATGTTCTCCTGGATGGCGCGCTTCAATGCCACATCTGCGTAGCCTGCTCCCTCGGTACCCAGATCTCGAACCGTAGTGAATCCTGCCAGCAAGGTATTTTTCGCGTGGACAGTCGCGCGTACCGTGCGGTAGGCATCCGTTTCTTTCAGAACCTGGGTATCCCAGTCAGTGATATTGTACGGATACAGAAACAGATGCGCATGTCCTTCGATCAACCCTGGTCCCAACGTCGTGTTCGGATAATAAATGCGCGTAGCCCCCGGCGGCGGAGGTGTGCTCGCCTGGGGGCCTACTGCAAGGATTCGCTTGCCACTCACCACCACGGCCCACTTTTCGTGCAAGCGCTCGCCATCAAATACACGATCGGCTATGAGATAATAGGTAGGTTGAGACAACACCAGCTGGGCCAACGGATAAACCAGTAGTAGCAGCAGCGTTTTCACGTGAGGTTGGGGTTAGACTTCGCGCAAGGCCAGTAAGTTCGAAAAAAACAGCTAACAAAAAAAGCCGGCATGCTGCCGGCTTCCGTTCAAAATTGTCTAACGCGCCTAAAGTGCCTTAAGAGCGGCTTCGTAATTAGGTTCCTGTCCAACAGATGGCACCAATTCTGTATGCTTAACAGTGCCCTGCGCATCAATCACAACTACAGCTCGTGCGTCAAGCCCGGCAAACGGACCATCGGCCATTTCCACGCCGTA
>CANGUI010000018.1 GCA_947457025.1 Flammeovirgaceae bacterium
TATAGTCCATAGACTTTGTCAGAAAATCTGACCGAATTTAAGGACTCTTTGCACAACTTAAAATGTTGATTATCAAATCTTTTTCACATGTTTTCTCTAATGGCCGCCATTAGAACTTTTTCCTAATGACAATTCCGGGATAATTGACAGTGCGGCAAGGCAGGGCCCTTCAGGTTACGTAACGCATCCATGAAGAGGAAAAATCCCAAACCCGTTTCGAGTCAAGTTAAGTCGGTACACTGCCTCTGAAATTTTGAATGAAAACCGTAACAACGGGCTGTCCTATCACTCAGAACGAATACGTCAGCCGCAGATCGGTGAAATCAGCTACTTGCCGATGGGCGCGCAGGTTCACGCCACCCATCCAATGGTCTGAAATGCGGTATGCCAAGCCCCAACTGTGGTATATCCGATCGAAGTAGTTGCCTGCCTGGTATAGGTACATACCGAGCCGTTGGCTGAAAAGAAAGTTACCCAGAACGAACTCATGACCAGTGTAAACGGACACCCGCCACGGATCGAGGCGCTGTTCGTCTGCCCGGAGCCGACTGCCGGTGGCGTCATCCCAAAGGATCTCCAGTCCGGCAGCGAAGTTATTGATGCGGCCCACTTGCTTTGCCCCTTGCAAACCGATGCCGGCAATGAGATACCGAATGCTGCGTCCGTCGGGTTGCCCGCCCACACGTTTAGCCACGCCAAAAGTGGTTACATCCCAGCGGATGTCGTCTGAGAAAGCCACTGAAGCCCGGTTAAATGTGCGAAAGCTTCGTGGCTGCAAACTGTAATTGGCACTGATCCCAACGGTAGGCCAATTAATGCCTTTGTTGGGTTGTTGCAGGCCGCCATTGGAAATGTGTTGGTACAACACGTGTGTGCCGATTTGCCAATGATCGGAGACACGCCACCAGTAACCAAATCCGAGCGCCAGGTAGGCACTTACGGCAAGGCTGTACGATTGGTTGGTCGGATTCTTTTGAACGTGAAACGGGTTGGTGAGGTAGGCCAGACCCGCTACACTTCGCACCGAGAGCGAACTGCGGGGCGTTAGCCGGAACATAGGTTCTAATGCGTATGAAGCTGACACACCATGGCCCAATATCCCTACATCATAGTGGTGCAGGGCCAACGAAAAAGATCGGAGTGTGCCGCAACGGCAGATATTCCATGTTGTTGAATCGTTTCTCCACTTGCCAACGATTGCCTCATAAATCTGGGGGCGTGCCCCTGCTGTGTTCTGTACATCCACAGAATGTGCAAAAATGAAGCCCGTATGCACGCCTGTCTGGTAAACCGGTATGCCTGACTTGCCCGGGCGTGTCGGCTGCCCAAATGTTGCGGTGGCTAAGAGTACAACAGCTCCGGCTTCAAGTATCCCCGATTTATATCCATCGAACGACCACCACATCCTGAAACAACCAGTTAATTCCCTTATTGCAGCTACACCAGGGATTCAAAACGTAATTCAGTAAAGTATGTTCCGGATGGCACCAGGGGTTATATTAAACAATTCCTGATCACCGTGCCTCTGACAATGACATTATAGCCAGACTTGCCTCCCTTCTATTTCGTAAATGCGCAACAGACTGAAGTAATCTGAACCCATCTCAACAATTCCTCCCGGAGATTTTTGTTGCGTTAAGTGGTTCAATAACGTAAAACTTTACTCCGACTCCCTTGAGGCACAGATGCGCTCTTCACCTTCCTCTGTGCAGGTATCGGGTGGTATTACCGGGTGCTTTTGGCCGATATTGACAAATCTCGTTTCGTTTTTTTACCAACACAGGGCACCTGTCCGCCCGTCGTGCATGTCGGTTTAATACAGCCATCCGTATGTCGCTTTGTTGAGCATCCTTACCTGGCTGCGAGAGGAAAACCTCCACTCAGCGCTTCAACAACTTAAACCCGATTTCCCGGCCCTGCCCTTGAAACATGGCCAGGTTGATCCAGAACAACGCGAATTGTTCCATCAGTTCGAATTTGTCGTTGCCACCAATGGAATAGCAATCGGCAAAGCCTGCATCCCGCGCCAGCGCAATAGCGGCCTGTTTCCCCTTCTCGCTGTCGCCCGCTACGAACATATCGAGAAACAGATCTCCGTATTTCGGGTTGCGCATATTGTTGAAGCCAGTCGTATTGAAGCACTTGACCACATCCCGGGTTTGCGTGTTTTCCAGGATGGCGTCGGTGGTATGCTTGTAGCCCTCCGGACCTCTCCCTCTGACGATGTTCATGGCGTCAATGATGATTTTGCCCGTTGTATTGCCGAGACTCTTAACCACCTCAACGTTGGCTGTGGCGGGTGTGGCCAGCAAGATCACATCCGAATGTCTCACGGCCTCTTCGATGGTATAGACTTTGGTGTTGGGCTGTGATAAAAGTTCTGCGTCGGTAAACCCGGAGACATTGCGCACTCCGAGGTTGACTTCGTGGCCTTTTGCTGCCCACCGGGCCGCCAGCGCGCCACCTACATGGCCAGTGCCTACAATTGCAATTTTCATGGTGTAATAGCGTTTATATGACTGATCTTTTCGGTAATAAAATACAAGGTTGGTACAACCAAAAAAAGTGCGAGGGAAAGATACACGAAAAATATGCTGGTACCGGCCGCTACCAGGTAGATGAGCAGGGCAGCCTGGTTTTTTATTTGAATCCGAATAAGCACTTGCTTATCAATATGATCGTGCAGCAGATTGCATTTTAACGCATAGTTTCTCAACATCGTGAAGGAGAGTGCAATCATAAAGAAAATTATACTGTAACCAAAAGCAGTCTGCCAGAGCGACAGGTTAGCGCCCAGAAAGCTTGTTCCAAAAGGCACGGTGCTCATCCAGAATAAAGGGTGAATACTAAACCAAAGCAATTTCCCGTCGGCCCGTTTGATTGGATGGAAAAGTTGATGATGGCTGACCCACATGATGGAGAGCATCAGAAAGCTGGCGGTATAGGAGATAAACCGGGGTGCAAGTTTTGAGAGTTCATACCCAACAGTACTACCCGGGGTTATTTCAGGTAACTTCAGATCAAAGACCATCACCGTGATGATGATGGCGATTACACCATCGCTGAAAGCCTCAAGCCGGGTTGTGGGGATGTGACGCAGGGCATTCATCAGAACAGAAAACCATTTTGGGTTTCCACTTTGGCGGGCAAATTGGTTTCGCCCAGCATTTCGCGTAAGTCGCGCTCCACGGTGTTGCAAAGCGCAGTAAGCGGAACATCCGTGATCCGGTTTTCAAACGGGTCTTCGTTCACTTCGCCCACTTTGCCAATGACGGCAAAAACAAATGAGACGGTTAGCGATACCGGGATCATCAGAAAGTCATAACCCAGGCGGGTGAAGTCACCAATCAGCGAGAACGGCAGTAGCAGGATAAAGGTGTATAAAAACAGGCGGGTGAAGTAATCATACTGCCGCAGCAGGGGAGTGTTCTTGATGCGCTCGCAACCACCCTGGTAGTTTGCAAGGGCCAGAAGTTGACCTTCCATTTGGAAGCTATCGAATCCGCCAAGCGTTCCGTTGGCCATGGCACGATAGATCTTCCGGGCTGTCAGCAACTGGATGTAATTGGGTTTGTTTTGCGCACTGTCAATGGCAAGGGTTTCCTCATCTGAAAAAAAGCGCTTGAGTACGAGCGGATCATCCTGCTGGCGCAGGTGCAGCCGCAAGGCATGCACCCACCCGATAACCTGATAGACAAGATCTTTCTTGAATCGCTCGCTGCGCTCGCGGTCATAGTTTTGCTGGTGGGCATGGCTGTCGGCAAAGGCGATGATCAGGCGCGCCAGTACCCGACTGGAGTTAATGATGCCGCCCCATAGTGTTCTGGCTTCCCACCACCTTCCGTAGGAACTGTTGTTTCGAAAGGCAATAAAGATCGCCAGCGCACTTCCCAAAATGGCCGATACGGAAAAGGGAAGACTAAGGGCTGCAGCATGGTAGTGGTGCAACAGCCAGACGGGTACAGCCATCACCAGGGCAAACGCAAGTTCTGCCTTCACATAGTGAATAACTCGAATGGGATTGAAGTTTCGCTTGATGATCATATACTAAAATTCATGTCTGAAAAATCCGCCCACATTGGTGATTTGGGTGAAGGTGGTGCGGCCTGTTTGATGGAAGTCGGCACCGGTGCCGAATTGAAAGGTATTGCGTTGGATGCCCACGCGCAAACGCTGGGTAAACCGGAAAGGATCTTCATCTGCCGTTGGCAACGCATTGATACTCTCTGCCTGCACGAACACCTTATGGCGATCGTTCAGTTTTGGAGTAAAGCGCAGCAACAGGAAGTAGTCGAGATCAGGGCGTTGACGCGTTTCGCACACCCACCACGTAAAGATGGTCAGGTGTTTCGACAGGCGGGCAAACTGTATACCGGCTTTGGGGAAAACGCCGCTACTGAAAACCTGCATCACGGCCACGGGGGCAAATCCCTTTAGCTTCTTGCGCTGGTACGAAATCGCCTCTGTAAATCCGAACTGCGGCAAAAACTTTGTTGGGGTCATCCGGTAATCCAGGCTGGCCCGATTGCGGTTGAAAAACAGCCAGCGGGAATTGTCGCCCTCCTTGTTCTTGAAGTAGGAAAAGAACAGGATATCGACTGTTGTGTGCTGATGTCCTACAAATAGTTCTACCGGGATTTGGGCAACGGCCATACCCCCCGAAAGGAGTATGGCCCACAGCAGTGAAATGCGCCTACTTTTCACCCGAGATAAGGCCGACCCTATTTCCTTCGCTATCGAGAAAGCTCGCCAAGAACCCAAACTTGCCCTGGTTCAGGAAGGGCACGGGTACGGTGCCGCCGGCCACCCTAATGCGCGCCACGGCATCAGCCAAAATGCCAAAAACATTCCGGTGAATCACGGGGCCGTATGTTGTGGGTTTCCGATCCGCCCGTACGACAATTGAGCCGCCAACCGTTTCACCCGTATTAAAGGGGACGTCGAAGAGCATCAATTCGCCATTCCCAACGGGCCTTTTCGCACCTTGTTGCGCAGCGCAGGGGCATTGAAGCGAAAGGCGCTGTTCAGATCTAAAGCCAGAATCTCAAACCAGGTTAGGGCATGCATCTCATTTGGCGTTTAGTAATTCAACGACCAGTTCAGCAGCGGCAGCGCCGGAGTTTTGTTGCTGTCCGGTAATGAGATTTCCATCCTGAATGGCGTAAGACGAAAAGGGAGGCGCTACTTTGAATGTAGTTCCCGCGATTTTTCTGGCTTCCGTTTCAATGCGGTAGGGCTGGATTTTCTGGCCTACGGCTTGGTCTGCATAATCTTCTTCAGCGTCGGCAAATCCGGTCCAGGTTTTTCCGGTTACCAGTAGGTCTCCGTTTGATTTGCGCGCTTCGAGCAGCAGTGTAGTAGAGTGGCATACGGCAGCGGCCGGCTTGCCCGCTTCGTAAAAGGAAACAAACACCTGTTGGAGATCAGAATTGCCGCGGAAGGTATACATCGGACCTTGCCCGCCAACCAGGAAGATGGCCGCATATTGGGCGGGTTGCACATCGGTGAATTTCCGGGTGTTCGCCAGCCTGTCGCGAAACTCCTGTTTTTGCAGGTAACCTAATGAAATGATGTCGTGGGCTGAATATCCGCTGGCATCGGTAGGATTGGAGTACCCATCCATTTCCAACTTACCACCCGCGGTAGATACCAGTTCGACTTCGTAGCCAGCTTCTTCGAATACCCTCATCGGGTGCGTCAGTTCGGCCGACCAAAATCCGATCGGCCACCCGGTTTGTTTGGAAACGGCGGGTGAGCTGGCGACCATCAGAATCTTTCCTTTCGATATGGCGCCATGCGGATGAACGTAGCTAAGTCTTTCTTTTTGCATTTTGATCATGTTTTGGGCAGCAAATATTTGATGATATACTACCTTTACCAATATACTTACCCAAAATAGTGATACACACTTTTTGGAAAGTATGGAACCCTTACCCAACGCACGATGCCCGAATTTTTGTACAACGGCAAGCTCTACTACAATCCGGTAGAGTTTGCCATGGACCGACTTGGCGGAACGTGGAAAATGCCGATTCTGTGGCGATTGAAGGATAAAGTGATGCGCTACGGCGAATTGAAAAAAGAGATTCCGCACATCACCCACAAAATGCTGACCAGCCAGCTCAGGGAGTTGGAAGAGGAGGGATTCATCACCCGGCGAGTTTACCCCGTTGTACCGCCCAAGGTAGAGTATACGATCACCCGGCGGGGCCAGAGGGCCATTGTCATTGTCGAGGCCATCCGAAATTACGGTCTTGAGTTGATGAAGGAGGTTGGGGTGGAACGCCAGAAGCAACCGAAAAGCCGCCGGGAAAAGTAGCCTCTCACCAGGAGCAGCGCGACATGCAAACCCGCGCCACGATCACGGCACAGGCGTTTGTTCTCCGGAATGACGGCCAGCGGTTTAACGGTGTGATGGCGCGACCATCCGCGGGCCGCAGAAGATCACCTGCCGCAGGTTTCGACCAGCTCGATGTGATACGCCTTAACCCCGGGGTATTCGATGATTGCTAGGCAGCGTGGACATTCGCCAACGTTTTCTCTATCAATCAGGCGTACAAAAAAGAAACTGCGCGCCGAGATGTCTCCCGGCGCATCGCACGGCAGCATGGTTTGAAATACGTCTTTGAGTTCGTTCCAGGTGCCTCCCAGGTTGGCAAATCGAGGATCCTCAATTTTCAGGAGGGCCTGGCCGCAAATGCCGCCCACGTACGAGACTTTGATGCATCGATCGGAAGTGGCACTTTCTTTGAGTTCATTTTCCTCCACGCCGGTGACATCATTTGAACACCCTGCCAGGAAAGCGATTGCGAGAGCAACTAGTATACGCATAGTCTTTGGTTATACTCCTTTGACAGCCGATGGCTAACAAAGGTTGGAACGCTTTGAAAAAAATGATGGCGGATGTTACCTGTTGCAGGCTACCGAAAGTTACCGGCCAGATTCCGCAACCGGCAGCGCCGGGGGTATTTTTCGGTCTAAATTTAATTTGGGATAAATTACCCGGCCCGTATGGGCTGCTCGACACGCGAAATGGGGGCCTCCGCTAAGGCCACACGCGCGCGGTGGTTTCTGGCTTGCGCAGTTGGTGCCGATTGCTGATCGGATCGAGTTGAACGGATTCCTGTTACCTTCGTAGCGTGTGGAAGTTTTTTACAAGTGTGGGAGCAATGCTGGCAACCAGCGTGGTAGTCTGCGCACAACCGGATACGCTGGACCGCTGGCGCATCCCGAAAAAATTGACACAAAAGGCTTTGCAAACCGTTCGGTACCGGCCCGAAGCTGATTCGGTATTTTCCTTCAAAAGCGAGGCAGCATTTCTGCCATATGCGGGGAAAATCATCCGCCACATTGACGTACAGCGCTTTGATCTGAACCGTACCGTACAGGACACGACCCGTACGCTCACGAATACCGTGGTGCGGTTAGGCCAGAAATTGCATAGCAAAACGCGGGAAGCGGTGATCCGAGACAACGTGTTTTTCAAAGCCGGTCAGCCGCTAAACCCGTACCGCCTGGCCGACAACGAGCGCTACCTGCGCGATTTGGAGTTCATTCTTGACTCACGCATCTACGTTACGCCGGTATCCGAGGACAGCGTAGATGTGTTGGTCATCACGCGCGACGTATTCAACTGGGGGGTGTCGGGAGCACCTGAGAGCCCCACCTCCGGTTGGTTCCGGGTTGTCAACAACAATGTTCTCGGCCAGGGGCAGCGTGTACAGGTAATCGGGAAGTTCAACACTGATCGTACTCCTTGGGTGGGAACCGAGTGGCTCTACCGGAAGGTAAACTTGTTTGGGTCATTCATCGATTTCACGGCAGCCTATTCGCAGATTAATACGGGCCGAAGCCTTGGGGGTGAGGAAGAACATTCGTTGTATCTCCGCCTTGACCGGCCGTTATTCATGCCTTTTGCCCGCTGGGCAGGGGCGGCGGAGTGGAGCTACAACGCTTCCCAAAATGCATTCGGCAAACCGGTGGCTGAATTTGCCCGCTACCGCTACAACGTGGAGGATATCTGGCTGGGCTACTCCTTCGGGGCACCACAGGTATCGGGACGCGAAAACCGCAACCGCCTGTTCGTGAGCACCCGCTTCTATCATCAGTTTTTTTCCCTTTTGCCCACCGAAGAAGTACGCGCAGCAGATCAGCTTGCCTTCGCCAATCGCTTGTCGGCCCTGGGGCAGTTAACATTGTTCAAGCAGAATTTTTACAAGACCAAGTTCATCTTCGGCTTCGGCCGCACCGAGGATGTCCCCTACGGATACTCCATCAACCTGACCACCGGCTGGGAGCAGCAGCTCGGCACCGAACGCAGCTACGCCGGGATCACCGGCCGAAAAATGTATGCTCATCGCAACGCCAGCTTCACCGTGGTGGAGGCCACTGCCGCCGGATATCTACGTCAGCAGAAATCAGAGGACGTTTATCTCGCCCTGCGGCTATCCTACCTTGGACCACTGCGCGAACTCGGGAAATGGAAGGTGCGCCACGCGGGCGAAGGCGGCTACGGGCTGATCCACAACCGTAATCTGAAATCGCTGCTTGATATCAATCTGGAAAACGGACTGCCCGGTTTTCGGGCCGACAGCTTGCGCGGTTCCCGACGGTGGAAAGCGGGCTACCAGGCCGTTGTGTACGTACCCGGGCAGTTAATTGGATTTCGATTCGCCCTGGTGCCGCAGATTAACTTTGCCTGGATTAACCAGCCGTCCGACAATTCAAAAGGGCTGTATCAGGCGTATTCACTCGCCCTGCGTACGCGGAATGAGAACCTGGTGTTCAATACTGTGGAGGTCCGGGGTTTCTTCTATCCGGAAACAGTTGCCGGAACTCGGTCGTTCCTGGTGCGCGTAACGGCCAACCTGCGCCTGCGCTATCCCACCGAACTCGTGAGCGCTCCGGCTACGGTCTTGAACTGACACCTCACGTATTGAGCCACCGCAAAAACCTACCCCACCAGGTTTTCGGCTCGGGGCGTTCCAGGTGCGGGGTCATCACCTCTACTTCCTCCTTTATGATGCGCGCGGCTTTGGTAACCTTGACGGGCTTCTGCTGAACAGTTTTGAAATAGCGGTTTGCTTTTTTTTCCTTCAGGCGCTTTGCCTCCTCTTGTTTCTTGCGCAGGGCCTCGCGCTCCTCGCGCTCACGTTGGAGGGCAATAGGATTGGAGTGCGGCTGCGGCCGCTCTTCGCGGCCAGGTGATTTCCGGCGCGCAGGACGCCCAGTTGGAACGTGGCCGTCAATCGGGTTCTCGCCACCGTCGCTGACGGGCTCTTTCTTCTTCTTTTCTGGCAACTCGATTTTGCCGAGCACTTTCAATCCGCTCAACTCAACTTTTGGAGCTTTAATCACGTCAACTCCCCCTGGGCGGGTTTCAGTCCGAACGTCGGGCGGATTTTCCGAAGGCAACGCTACGGGCTCAACCGGTGAAGGCGCTGCCGGCGGTTCAGGTTCGTCCACTTTTGTGTTTTGAAAAAAAGTGTTGGCCTGGTCGGGCGCAAAATGGCGCAATACGGCAGCTAGCTGCTCCTCGCTGAGGCGCGAGTTCGTGCCCCACTCGTTTACGCCAAACTGCTCCTGTAAAAACGCACCTAACTCGGCCGGGGTAATGTCAAGCTTCCGCGCGATTTGTCCTAATCTCATACAACTGAAAAAACTCTTGCAAAAATATCACTTTTGCTCACTTCTGGCCAGAAGAAACGGCCAGCGCTAGGGGCAATTGTATCCGAAGTTGCTCCCAGGTAACGGAAATAAATCCGTTTTCATCACTCGCTTCAATTACCTGATAGCGCAACCGCTCTTGGTGGGGAGCCGCAGTTGGCAGCACATCCACGCGCACCACATCTTCATCTGCCGAGTAATTGTCGGCCAGGTGCTGACGATAATTCCGGTTCAGGATCAGCGTCCAATGTTCTTTTCCCGGGATGGATAAAAAAGCATACGTGCCGGCCTGTAGGGTTTGATTTTCAATTACAACAGCAGCCTCGAAGGTAATGCGGGTACAGTTATGGGCCCCGGTAACCCATACCTGATCGAAGGGCACCAACCCGCCCCAGATGATGCGTCCACGAACGGCAGGTGAATAGTAATCGACCGTGATGGGTTGACCACCGATCGCTCCCGTGGCCACTGCCTGCAGGCTGCCTTTCAGCGAATCAGGTTCAGCCTGGGCTTCGATTACACGAGCCTGCTTTTTTGCGGGCAGTTCCGAAAGCGGATCTTTTTCTTTCTTCTCTCTGGGGGAGCAGCTCACCGCTGCAGCCACCCCAGCTATCCAAATCCAGGTGCGCATCATTTTTCAAACTCAATGATAAAATCGGAAATATATTGATGGACATCTCCCTTCATATCTTTGAAAAACAACCGGGCCCGCTTGCCCAGCCGCAAGCACGTGTATCTATTCGCGATGTCCTCTTCGGTGTTCAGCGGTTGCAGCGACGGATACCACAATATGTGCCCCGGCCGGTCTACCAGCAACTGCGGCGTACTCCATTGCTGGGAATTGTCGCCCGCACCCAAATCCGGATTCGTATTAAACGAAATGTAAATCCGGCTTCCCTGCCACTTGGCTCCCTGCACCTCGCCCATCAGCATCACCCAACAGTTGAGGTATGTGTTCCAGCTTACGGACGGCCCCCAATGAAATTTCTGGTTGACCACCGATGCGGCACCGCCACCCGCTGCTTTTGCGATCTGCAGCGAGGCAATGGGTGCCCCGATGCCATCGCCGGGAACAGCAAAAGATTTCCCATCCCACCGGTACGCTTTACCGGCTGGGTTGTCGAGATCGGCAAGGGCTATCCGCGCTACGCTGATGCACTGGCCTTTGGCCTCCACGTCCGGATCATACGTAGCGGAATCATATACCCCCGGAAAGCCATACTCCCCATAGAACACATACAGGTACTCGCCGCTGGCAACGGCCGAAGGATCGCCCACGCCGCCGGCAAACGTCAGCGACGTATTGTGGGGCTTTACTACCATGCGCGGCTGCAGGTCCTGAATGATGATGCCCTTATCTTCCCACGCCAGGCCACCGTTCACCGATTTCATGATGCCGATGCGGGGCACTGCCGCCGGCGAGGTGGTGCCGGTGAGCCCTTCGGGCCAGTTTTTGTCGATGTAGCCTTCGCCCGTGGCGCTGTCGTACGGAAGGGTGGCCGGGTAGTTTTCGTTGTGGTAAAGTGCATACAGGGTGCGGCCGCTGGCATCGCGCACATCCTGATAGACCGTTTCAAACCAAACCGCGCCGTGCAAGCCCGGTTGTCCGACAGGTGCATTCGGAGGCATCACCGGGTCGATAAACTCATCCATCTTGCGGAGGAACGCTTCATCGGCATTTCGCCCATCGGCATATTCCAGTTCCAGCGAATTGCCCCACACGGGATCTTCCCCATACTTGCCCGGGAAGATGCGGAAGGTATCTCCTACCCAGGCTTCCGCCATGTTGCAATCCACAAAGGAATTGAAAACAAACCGGTCGGTCGGAATCAATTTGAAGGTTGGATCTTTCTTGCTCTGCGAACACGAGAGCACGAGGGCCAGCAGCCCCGCAACGGGTAACCCGGCTAACAGAAAACGAGATGATGAGCGCATAGCGTTGAAAATTAATTGGGTAAGGTACACATCGCCTGGTAAAGTAGGGCAGGAATTTACACCGGTGGCCCGGGGTGCCCGGCCCGGAGAACCTGCTCAGCTACTACTCCGGGTCGGAACGGCTGATCTTTCCGCGCCGGCTCTTCTTCTCGCTTTGTTGTCGCTTGGCCTCCAGCCGGCTTCGCACGGCTGCCTGCGACGGCGTGGTGGCCATTCGTTTCTTTTTCGTGGCGAGGGTTCGCTCGATTAGCGCCAACATTCGGACAATGGCCCTTTCCTTGTTCGTGACTTGCGAGCGCGTCTCCTGCGAGGTGATGACCAACTCCCCTCCTGTGGTGAGCTTTTTGGCGAAGCGCATTTTTTCCGCGGGCGTAAGCAGCGCCGTGGCCTGCACGTTCCACCGCACTTCTACCCGCGTGCTGACTTTGTTTGCATGCTGCCCGCCCGGGCCGCTGCTTCGTACAGCTGAAATGGTGAGCTCAGGCAAGAGCTTTTCTCTGGCAATCTTCCGCACGCCGGTTTACCAGCTGGTATGGGCAATTTCCTGGGCTGCCTTCAGTATATCCCGGCGGCTGATCTGCCCCAAAAGCTTCCCGTTTTCTACAATCGGCAAGCGCCGCACGGGCGAATTCAGAAATGCATTTGCCGCCTCCACCACATCGCTGGCAGGCGAAAGGGTCTGCACCTTGCGCGTCATGTAGTCCGCCACCGTCCGCGTGGAGGCCGGCAGGTTGTGGTAGGCATCGTCCACCATCAGGCGCAGGCAGTCCTTCTCTGAAATGATGCCGATTAGATTCTTGTTGTCGTCCAGAACAGGTCCTCCGGAAATGCCACGCTCAATGATCGTGTCAATCACTTCGCGTATGGGCTGCTCAGCCCGAAACGATACCAGCAGATTCACGGGTACCATAAAATCGGTAACCGCCTTATACCGCGGCGCTTTCGCCGCCAGTTCTTCGGGGGAATTCATCACAGGTTTAAAGTTCATATCGATAGGGGTTTTAGGTGCATCACTTACTGGAAAAACCCAAGGCAGACACAGCCAGCCTGCCGAACGGGTGTGGAAGATATTAAAAATTTTCTGCTTTTCCAGTGAACCCCGATCGCGGGGGTTGTTTTCGACGGTAAACGGGGTAGGGATGCACCGCCGGTTATGGCGCAGCCGGCACGCCCACGCAAACCGTGCCGGTAATCATACTTGCAAAATACCTCAAGATGTTCCCCGTTCACAACGGCAAGTACACGCCACCCACACAGCCGCGCCAGAATTAAAACACGCCACCCGATCACGCCCGCCCCTGAACCACCCCTGGCCACGGCATCACCATCCGCAATCCGCTACCGAATCACCTTATTCAACTCCTGCCACAAGTTCTCCTGGAAGCTTAACGGAACAGCAGCAGTGTCTGGTGCATCGCCCATGCGGATCGCCACTAATCCCTTGCCGGGCACAACATTGATGATCTGCCCGTTTTTCCCCATGGCCGCAAACATATCGGCCGGAGCACTGGGGGTAAGAAATTGATTGAACACCGTCTGCAGGCCGGGCACCATCGCAGAGGCTTTGCCATTCAGCCACGTCAGGTAGCCGTAGGATAAGTTCAGGTTCTGCGAGGTGTTCACCATCAACTCATAATACGCTGGCGGAATCACCTGCGTCTGCTCCTACTGGCACAAGTCGTATGCGTTCACATTTAGCCTGACTCACGTGTGCCTTCATTACATTTCCCCGTAAACCCCGACTGTGCAATAGGAAGTGCGGAAGCTAATAAAGTGTTGGAAAATAGTTGCGAGAGGGCGATTTTTATGTAGTGTTATTGGAATCACCTTTATGGTTAATCTTTCCATTGCATATTCGGATAAGCCAGTGACCCCTTTGGAAGGACGAGTTTGATGAAGCGTATTTTGAATCAAACCAAAATCAGAGAGCAGTTGGATACACTGAATTTACCTCAGCCCGGTTCTAATCGTGGTTATGCCCCATCCCTGGTATCGAGTCATTCTGTTTACGTATCTGTACAGGGGCTAGTTGATATATTCTTTGCGATTGGCTTGGAAGTGATTCTGTATTACGATCAATTTTTGGCGGGGATGCTATGCCCTCTCAGAGTACCTAAAGTAAGTTCTTTAGGAGGTACAGTCAAGCTTGGAATACCAAAGTATTTCTACCTTTGCAAGATTGGTTTTTCAATCAAACCAATGAGGATAACCTCACTGCTGATTATGCCAGCACCGTTATCTCCAGCTATGGAGATCAACAAGGTAGTAGTAAAGGATATATTCCAATAAGCGGGGGCGAAATTCACGCCAGTCCCTGTGGCTATTATGAGCCGGGCAAGAGTGGTGGCCAATGCCTGTCAGTATATTTCGAAAATGACAGCAACTACTTTCTTCAACATTGCACGGAGCTACTCCACCCCTGGTAGCCAAAGAATCTTATTTATTAAGTAGACCCCACCTGCATGCCATTTTTCTTAAATTTTACCAATCTGGGGCGCTTCATCGAAGGTAAAAGACAACTCACATGCCTTTATCCAAGAATTGTCAGCAGAAATAACTCCAGTGCCACCGATTTGAAAAAACAGATTTAAAACACTAATAATCAACATATTCACGTGAATTCAAAACACTAAAAAATCGAAACGAATAACGATTGGAATTCATATGACTAGAATTACACCTAAACTCAATAAAAACATTTCTTCGATTCAAAAGTTTAGCGCAACAAATTACAAAAAGTAACTTGTTGCAAAATGAAAGAATACAAAAGACTTACCTATGAGGACAGGGTTAAGATTGAGCTACTTACCAAACAGGGA
>CANGUI010000019.1 GCA_947457025.1 Flammeovirgaceae bacterium
CTGCGTCCGAAAATTCAGCAGTACTTTGTTGAGAGCGATACCGATGGGGCGCCCATCAACCGGAACGATCGCTCCGTGATATACCAACGGGCGAAGAAGCAAATCGACACGATACCGTTTGGCACTCAGTTGGATGTATATGCCGAGGGTTACGAGTGGATCACCCATTCCATTGCGCCGCTGGATTTCCACCAGATGGATCATCATCCGCGCATCAAGTTTGGGGGCAAAGACTGCACCCAGCCCTACTCCATGAGTGTGCTGAACGTGTCGGCCATGAGTTTCGGGTCGTTGAGCAAGAATGCAGTGCTGGCATTGAATGGCGGTGCGCAGGTTGGTGGCTTCGCCCACAATACGGGCGAAGGGGGGCTGAGCCCTTATCACCTTGGGCCTGGTGGCGATCTGATCTGGCAGATAGGCACCGGCTACTTCGGGGCACGCGATGCCGAGGGTCGCTTTAACGATGAAGCCTTTGCCGCCAATGCAACCAAGCCCAACGTGAAAATGATCGAGATCAAACTCTCGCAGGGGGCCAAGCCCGGTCACGGCGGCATTCTACCCGCCGCCAAGAACACGCCCGAGATTGCTGCTATCCGCCTGGTGAAACCCGGCACAACTGTTTTCTCGCCCCCTTTTCACAGCGCTTTTTCCACACCCCTGGAATTGATTCAGTTTGTGGCCCGCTTGCGTAAACTGTCGGGCGGAAAACCCATTGGCTTTAAACTTTGCATCGGCCGCAAGAGCGAGTTCCTCTCCATCTGCAAGGCCATGGTACAACTGAATATCTATCCGGATTTCATTACCATCGACGGTGGCGAAGGCGGCACCGGTGCCGCGCCGCCCGAGTTCACCAACTTCGTGGGCATGCCTTTGCTGGACGCCCTGGCATTTGCCGACAACGCCCTCCGCGGGTTTGCCATACGAAATGAAACACGTCTCATTGCCTCCGGCAAGATCCTTACCGGCTTCCACATGATTCGCGCGATGGCACTCGGTGCCGACACGTGCAGCAGCGCGCGCGCCATGATGATGGCACTCGGCTGCATTCAAGCACTTGAGTGCAACAAGAATACATGCCCTACAGGTGTGGCTACGCAGCGCCCCGACCTGATGAAAGGCCTTGTCGTTGATGACAAAAAAGTGCGTGTGGCCAATTACCACCGCAACACGGTGGAGAGTTTTGTGGAGTTGATTTCCTCCTGCGGCATCCGGCATCCCGAAGAGATCAATCGCAGCCATGTGTACCGCAGAGTCTTCATGAACATGGTGAAAACCTACGAGGAGATTTACCCGTCCATACCGGAAGGTTGCCTCCTGCCCGGAGCCGACACGCCCTTCGATTATGATGATTACCTGAAGCGCTCGTCTCCCGAGCAATTTGAGGTGCCGGCGTAGTTCACCGGACAGGCGTTTGCGCGTTATAACCTGAACGTTCGCCGGACGAATCAGCCGGCAGACAAAAAGGGCGCGGTAGCATCGCGCGACTGTCCGCGGTCAGTTTCGGATCAGCATTTTTTCAGGCACGAGGATCGCGTTCGGGAACATTTTCCGTAGCCTTACCAGGTCCTTTTGTGCCTCCAGCCTTGTGTAGTAGGCGCCTACTTTTACCCGGAACTTCGGAGCCAGATATTGTAGTTCGGCTCGCAGGTCGGCAGCTTCATCGGCCATGGTTTTCTTCGCCTGATTGGCGGCCTCCCGGCTTTGGCCTGCATAAACCTGAATAGTGTAGCCGTCTACGAACTTGCGCAGCTGGTTGATGCGGTCGATGCTGTCGAGTACTGCGTCCACAACGGCATTCACAGTGAGGGTAGCCGGCACGAGGGGAACCGGAGGGCGCTGCGGGCGCTGCCACGCGGTATCGGGGGTGGGCTTGGGCCTGTATGGGCTGAGGTCTTCAACGGGGGCCTTGGCGCGCTGGCCAAAAGCCAGTGCGCATGCACCTACTGCCACCGAGAGAAGAAATGTTTTTACCACCCTATTCTGAGGTTTCGTCAGTCATCAACGTTAGTCAATCACAACGCAACGTCCCTGTTGCAAATCGTCCTCCACCTTTTTGTACTTTACATCTTTCAACACACGGCCGTCTGCGTATTGCACAGAGATACGATCGTTGCGGTTGGCAACCTTTTCTGATTTTGTCGGCATGACCCGCTGTTCGGGCGGGCGTGTGGCAGCCGGAGCAGCGCCGTTGCCACCACCCGAAAGCAGGGAGTGTGACTCATCTTTTTGCTCTCTCAGGCGTAGGCGGCTGCGGGGTGCGCGGGCCTCCTGCAGCTGATCGGGCTCCTGCACCGGGATGTCGGCCTTCAACAGGAAGGAGATGGTCTCCTCATTGATGCGGCCAATCAACCGCTTGAATGCCTCAAAGCCTTCGAATTTGTAGATGAGCAGCGGGTCTTTCTGTTCGTAGACAGCGTTTTGTACCGACTGCTTCAGATCGTCCATGTCGCGGAGGTGTTCTTTCCATTGCTGGTCGATGATCGCCAGGGTAATCATTTTTTCCATGGCCTTCACCAACTCGGTATTATTCGTATCGACACATTTTTTCAGGTTCACGCCCACGCCGATTTGTTTGGTTCCGTCGGAGAAGGGCACGAGGATCTCGTGCGTGGTGGCGCCGCGCGTTTTATAAATTTCCCGGATCACGGGCAGGGCCCTCTCGCACACGATCCGGTTTTTGTGGTGGTAGTGGTTGAGCGCCTGGTCGTAGAGTTTGCCGGTTAGTGTGGCCAGTTCGGTTTTCGCCAACTCATCAGCCGAGAGCTGAAAGTCGAAACCGAGAGTGCCCAGCAGCGTGAGGCGAAAGTTATCTACGTTTTCACCGTTTTTAGCATTCTGCATCAGGTCTTCGCAGGTGTCGTACAGCATGGTGAGGATGTCGAGTTCGAGGCGTTCGCCGAAGAGCGCATTGCGGCGGCGCTTGTAGATCACCTCGCGCTGGGAGTTCATCACGTTGTCGTACTCGAGCAGACGCTTACGGATGCCGAAGTTGTTTTCCTCCACTTTTTTCTGGGCGCGTTCGATGGAGCTGGTCACCATGCTGTGCTGGATGACTTCACCTTCCTTGAGGCCGAGGCGGTCCATGAAGCGGGCGATGCGCTCGGGCATGAACAAGCGCATCAGGTTGTCTTCGAGCGACACGTAAAACTGCGAGGAGCCGGGGTCACCCTGGCGGCCTGAGCGGCCGCGCAACTGGCGATCCACGCGCCGTGACTCGTGGCGTTCGGTGCCAATGATGGCGAGACCGCCTGCCGCCCGCGACTCGGCGGTGAGTTTAATGTCGGTACCGCGGCCGGCCATGTTGGTGGCAATGGTAACTGTGCCCGGCTTGCCTGCTTCGGCTACGATCTCCGCCTCGCGCTGATGCTGCTTGGCGTTGAGCACATTGTGTTTGATCTTTTTGAGCTGCAACAGGCGGCTGAGTAATTCGGAGATCTCCACCGACGTGGTGCCCACCAGCACGGGGCGCCCCTGGGCGGTGAGGTTCACGATCTCATCTACCACCGCCGTGAACTTCTCGCGCATGGTTTTGTAGACGAGGTCATCGAGGTCTGCGCGGATGGCCTTTCTGTGCGTGGGGATCGTTACCACGTCGAGTTTGTAGATGTCCCAGAATTCGCCCGCTTCGGTTACGGCAGTGCCCGTCATGCCGGCGAGCTTGTGGTACATGCGAAAGTAGTTCTGCAACGTGATGGTAGCGTAGGTTTGTGTGGCGTCTTCCACCTTCACATTCTCCTTCGCTTCGATGGCCTGGTGCAACCCGTCGGAATACCGGCGGCCGTCGAGCACGCGGCCGGTTTGCTCATCCACAATTTTCACTTTGCCATCTACGATAATGTATTCCGTGTCGCGCTCGAATAGTGTGTAGGCTTTCAACAACTGGTTGACGCTGTGGATGCGCTGCGCCTTGGTGGAGTAATCGCGGATGAGTTCTTCTTTCTTCTGGAAGCGTACCTCCTCGGCCAGGGTGTTGTCTTTTTCGATTTTGCCGAGTTCGACCCCGATTTCCGGCAGGATGAAAAAGCGGGGGTCTTCCCCTTCGCCGGTGATCTGATCAATGCCTTTGTCGGTGAGCTCCACGCTGTTGTCCTTCTCTTCGATCACGAAAAGAAGGGGCTCATCAGCTTTGGGCATTTCCTTTTTGTTGTCCTGCAGGTAGAAGTTTTCCGTTTTCTGTAACAGCTGTTTCATGCCGGTTTCGCTCAGCAGCTTGATCAGCGGCTTGTACTTGGGCATGGCGCGGTGGGCGCGGAACAGGGCGAGGCCTCCGTCTTTTTCGTTGCCATCGGCAATCAACCGCTTGGCATCGTTGATGTATTGGTTGATCAGTTTTTTCTGGGCTTCGACCAGCTTGTGGATCCGCGGCTTGAGGTCGTAGAATTCATGTTCATCGCCCCGCGGTACGGGGCCGGAAATGATGAGTGGCGTGCGCGCCTCATCGATCAGCACGCTATCCACCTCATCGACCATAGCGAAGTGATGGGCCCGCTGCACCAGTTCTTCGGGTTCGCGGGCCATGTTGTCGCGCAGATAGTCGAAGCCGAATTCGTTGTTGGTGCCATACGTGATGTCAGCCAGGTAGGCATTTCGGCGCGCCAGCGAGTTGGGTTCGTGCTTGTCGATGCAGTCTACGGTGAGGCCGTGAAACTGAAAGAGAGGCCCCATCCATTCGCTGTCGCGGCGGGCAAGGTAGTCGTTTACCGTGACGATGTGTACACCGCGTTTGGCCAGGGCGTTTAAGAAGGCCGGAAATGTAGCAACCAGCGTTTTCCCCTCGCCGGTAGCCATTTCAGCAATTTTCCCTTCGTGCAACACTACACCTCCGATGATCTGCACGTCGTAGTGCACCATGTCCCACTTAACCTTATTGCCGGCGGCCATCCATTCGTTTTGCCAAACGGCTTTATCTCCGGCCACGGTTACGTGCGGTACTCGGGCGGCGAGCTGGCGGTCAAACTCCTGGGCGGTGACTTCAAGTGTGGCGTTTTCGGTAAACCGGCGGGCTGTTTCGCGCACGATGGCAAATGCTTTTGGCAGCACCTCTAACAGCACCATTTCGAGTTGCCTGTTGCGGTCTTTTTCAAGCGCATCAATTTGCTGGAAAACAGATTCTTTGTCGGAGAGGTCCAGGTTCGGCTGCTCACTGATCTGGCGGTGGAGGGCGGCCAGTTGCAAGTCGACCGGCCGCAGTTGTTCCTGGATGTAGGCCTGCAGATCCCAGGTGCGTTGCCGCAACTGATCGTGGCTGATTGCGGTTAGCTGCTGACCCGCCTCGCGGGTGGCGTCAACCAACGGCATGACGCGTTTGATATCTTTTTCGGACTTGGTGCCAAAAATCTTGGCGATGAGTTGTAGCATAGCGCGCACGTTAACGGTTTCGGGCCCGGCGCCCGGGTCCAAAAGGGCTGCAAATTAGTATTTTGCGTGGTGCAATTATAGTTCCAGATTTCCCTGGAATACCATTTTGGCAGGGCCGCTGAGGAATATATCAGAAAAAGTGCCGGTCTGACTCATTTTGAACTCTACCTGCAGTTCGCCGCCGGGTGTGCGGAGGTGTACCGGTGAAGTGAAACCGCGGCGCGCGGCGGCCAACGCCACAGCCGTGACACCCGTGCCACACGAGAGTGTTTCAGCCTCTACGCCGCGCTCGAAGGTGCGAACCAAGATCGGCCCGCCGGCGAGCGCTTCCGCAAAGTTGACGTTGGTGCCGCCGGGCGCAAAGGCTTCGGCATGGCGGATTTTTGCTCCGGTTTCTGCCACAGAAAATGTGGCGATGCCGCTCACCCACTGCACCACATGTGGCGACCCGGTGTTAACGAACTGGCCATAGGTATTCTCGCGCACATCTGCGACATCGTGCATCCTGAGCCGTACCCATCCATTGGGCATGATCCGGGCTTCGTGTAGCCCATCGTACGCTTCGAAAACGGTTTGGCCGTTGCGGATTAACCCCAGGCAGCCCGCAAAAACCACTGCCGCCCGGCTGCCATTACCGCAGAGGCTTTGCGAGCCGTCGCGGTTGTAATAGACCAGCCTGAAGTCTGCTGTAGGATGTGGCTCGATCAGGATGAGTCCGTCGGCCCCTATGCCGAAGTGGCGGTCGCACAGCAAGCGCACCTGCTCAACGGAGAGGTTGAGGGTGCCCGCCCGGTTGTCGATCAGTACAAAATCATTACCCGTAGCCTGGTATTTGCTGAAGGTGAAAAGCACGGCTATTTCACCTCTTCATAATCGATGTAATCGCCCCCTTTTACCGAGCCACCGGGGCGCGCGGGGCGCTTGGGCTCTTGCTCAGGCCTGCGTTGTTGGTAGCGAAACTGCTGCGCGGCGGCCCCGGCCCGAAAAAAGAACGAGCCGATCTTGACCACCACATAGCCCACGAGCAAAACGATCAATAGAAACTTCAGCATACTGCCTTAATGTCGCAGCAAAGGTAGAAGTTTCTGTGGGGAAATCCCACCGGCCTACCGCGGCAGCCTACCGCTGCTGGCCTACCCCGGCAATAGGGTGCCGTATGGGCTTCCAAACCCGAACGCCAGGTAATTAACTTCGGGGGGCATACGCCTGGAGCCTGTACCCGCGGCCAGGCCGCTGCGTTGCTGCTACCTGGGCTTGCGCAGGTAAGTGGTCTGCTCGCTGAAGCCGTTTTCGCGGAGAAATTTTTGCAACTGCTCTTTCGTTGGCCGAAAGAGAAAGATGGAGTCGGATGGTGTGTTCGTCAGGTTGCGGAGTTTGCGGATGTCTTCCGCGCCCGACACCGCGCCCAGTGTTACCCCGCCCTCGATTGGCGTGAGTGTGGTCACCTCCCAGGAATGGTTGGCCATGCGCCTGTTTAAAAAGTAAAAGCCCTTGTACTTTTTCAGGAGGTCACCGTGGGCAGCATCAAAGAGGGTGTCGTACGAGCTCCAGCCGTAAAAGACACTGTCGCCCCTGACTTTGAAGTTCAGCGAAAAGTTTTTGTTCACCTCCACGGAGGTGGAGTCGTCTCTTGGCTCAACCCGATCCACGGAATCCTGCTTTTCGGCAAAGGCCGCCCGCGTGTACTGGATGATTCGGCCGTTGGTGATGAGCAGTTTGGAGGAGTCGTTACCCGTGACATACTCCCCGTACAGGCGTTTTGGAAAATCTTTTTGAGTGCCCACGCCTTCGGGCTGGGCGACTTCAAACCGCACCGATTCGCCACAGGCCATAAGCAGGATGATAGAAGAGATTAGGGTAAACGCTTTCATGATTTGAATTGGAATGACTAAGGTACGGAATTCAGTATGCAATGCCTGGCCATTTATCTTCGGTTGATTCGGTATTCAGTTCGCAACAGTGCAGGATTGCTTTTGGTCGAAACGTTCCTCCGGGCAAGCCATGTTTGATCGCCCATCGGCCAAGATGTGGGTGTTCTGCGGTGACGAGTGGCACTGCCCGCGTGAGCGATGGAGGCATCTGTTTGAGCCCAGCCTTTGGTGTGCGGTGGCGGGCGGAAAAAGGCTGGCGAGTGCCGACAGCGCGACCCCGCGGCTGCGGCCCGGAGGTTTGAAGCCGGCACGTGCAACACGACATCCACTTTATCGGAAGAACAACCGCGGGGGCACGCCCTAAACAACCGGAAAATCCTGTACCACCTCTGCCTGCAAAACACTATTTTTGTTCTCACAAGAAAGTTTCAAATCGAATATCTCACATCTCAAGTCTTCTTATGAATTTCCGAATCGAAAAAGACACCATGGGCGAGGTGCACGTGCCGGCCGACAAATACTGGGGCGCACAAACCGAGCGCTCGCGCAACAATTTTAAAATCGGCCCCGAGGCCAGCATGCCGAAAGAGATTATCTATGCCTTCGGGTACCTGAAAAAAGCCGCAGCGATGACCAACCAGGAGCTGGGTGTGCTGTCGGCCGAGAAGAAAGACCTGATCGCGCAGGTGTGCGATGAAATCATCGCGGGCAAACTGGATGACCAGTTTCCGCTCGTGATCTGGCAAACCGGCTCGGGCACGCAAAGCAACATGAACGCCAACGAGGTGATTGCCTACCGCGCCCACGTGCTGAGCGGTGGCAAACTCACCGATGAGAAAAAGGTGCTTCACCCCAACGATGACGTGAACAAATCGCAGAGCAGCAACGACACGTACCCCACGGCCATGCACATCGCCAGCTACAAGCAGGTGGTGGAAATCACGCTGCCGGGCATGCAGAAGCTGCGCGACACGCTCCACAAAAAAGCAACGGAATACGCAGGCATCGTGAAGACCGGCCGCACCCACTTCATGGATGCCACTCCCCTCACGCTCGGCCAGGAATTCAGCGGCTACGTGCAGCAAATAGACAACAGCATGCGCGCCATCAAAAATGCACTCGAAGCTGTGCGCGAACTCGCACTGGGTGGAACGGCCGTGGGCACAGGCCTCAACACGCCCAAAGGTTACGATGTGCTTGTCGCGAAACACATCGCCACACTCACAGGCTTTCCGTTTGTTACCGCGCCCAATAAATTTGAGGCACTGGCGGCACATGATGCCATGGTGGAACTGAGTGGCGCACTGAAGCGCGCGGCCGTGGCGCTGATGAAAATCGCCAACGACATACGCATGCTCAGCTCGGGCCCGCGCAGCGGCATTGGCGAAATCGTCATCCCCGACAACGAGCCCGGCTCGAGCATCATGCCCGGCAAAGTAAACCCCACCCAGCCCGAAGCCATGACCATGGTGTGTGCGCAAGTCATCGGCAACGATGTGGCCGTGAGTGTGGGCGGCAGCTTGGGCCACTTCGAGCTGAACGTGTTCAAACCCGTGATCGCCGCCAATGTGCTGCAGAGCGCGCGCCTGATTGGCGATGCGTGCGTGAGCTTCAACGACAAGTGCGCGGTGGGCATTGAGCCCAACCTGCCCATCATCAAGCAGCACATGGAAAACTCGCTCATGCTCGTCACCTCACTCAACACCCACATCGGCTACGAAAATGCCGCCAAAATTGCCAAGAAGGCCCACAAAGAAAACAAAACCCTGCGCGAGGCAGCCGTGGAGTTGGGGCTGCTGACATCCGAACAGTTTGATCAGTGGGTGAGACCTGAGAAGATGGTGTGAAGTAGATTTGAGAATTGAGATGTTAGATTTGAGAAATCGCCTTCGGAAACGGAGGCGATTTTTTTGTGAGCGCACGTGAGCCGGCTGTTTTTCCGGGCGTGCCCCGCGGCCCGTGTTACACGCAGCATTTGCCGAAACCGGATGTACAACTTGTTTTCATTTCGTTGTGAGTAAGCCGCGGGGTCGCGCTATCCGCTGCAAGTCCTCGCGCTCACGCACATGGCCGCGCCGCTGCGGGCTTTCCGCTGCTATCGCTCACGCAAGTCCCACCGCGTGTCTCACATAGCAAGTTATTTCGAAAATTATTCCTAGGTAATGAAGCGGACGTTAGCGGGCGGCCACTCTTTTCATCTTTTATTGTTGGCGTGCCTGCCGTGCGGGCCGGGAGAACAAAAGTCCTCGCGCGTAAAACAAAATGGGAAACGCAAATACGAGGATCATCGCGTAGGCCATTGCCTCATATCCTTTCGCAACCAGGTCAATGATACCAACCTGGGCCAGCAGCAGGGAGGCAATCAGGGCTGCGGAAGAAATCAGCGCCCTGGTCATTTTTTTCATCGGCTGCCGGTTGCGGATTTCGAGCTCCGCTTCAATGCGGCTGATGAACGCGTGGATCATCCCCGTGGCGGTTTCTACCAACGTCCAACCGACCACAACACCGAAAATCACGATTAGCACCGGATGAAAAGATTTCAGAATCTCCAGCCACGGCACCGTAGACGACAGGATGGCGGCATCCGGATAATAACCCATTATCGCGAAGTAGGTGATGAACCAGGGGATGGTCATGAGCATGCCGGCAATCATGCCGGCCCAGATGCTCTCCCGGCGCGACTCCAGCCCCCGGTAGGTAAAAAATGCCGCGGGATAGACCGCCAGGTTATAGCCTACGTAGAGCAGTCCGGTCCACAGCAGCGTGCCCATCGAAGGCGGTGTCGGCAGGAAGCGGGTGTCCCACGACTGAAATACGGAAACAATTCTTGATCCCTTTTCCGAAAAAACAATTACGGCAAAGAGGAGGTAAGCGCCAAACAGGGCAACCGTGCCAATGGTTTCGAGCTTCGCGATGACGTCATCACCCTTGTAGTTCAGGAAGCCCACCAGCACGATGATCACCACGATGCCAACCCATCGCGGAAAGCCAAGCGTGTTGTTGAGAATCTCGCCTGCGGCTGACGCCATGACAGCGATGATGAGAATGGCCAGCAACAGGTACACGATTTCATAGGCGATCCAACCCGGCCCAATCATTTTCTTCAACAGGGATTTGTAATCGAAAACCTGCCACTGGCGGGAGGCCTCCATCGACAGGATGGCCATGAATGAAAAACCCGCAAAAATGGCCAGCCCGCAAATCCACCCACTGGCCCCAAACTTGGCACCGTACTCAACAATCTCTCTGCCCGTGGCATAGCCGCCTCCAATTAAAACCGATTGCAGAATGATGCCCGGCAGGAAGATGCGTTTGAGGTAGGCGACTTTCATACGTTAGATATTCGAACAAGGTAAGGGAAAATAATTTATTGAGGCAGACGCTTCGCCAGGTGATCACATCCGCCTGCCATTACCTGGGCTAATCGTCACCTTTTTCCACAGGTGGACAGGTATCATATACATTCCTGACCTACCACCGATGACGGAAAGGCGACCAGTGCAAGACAAAGCTGAGATAAGAGATTGACATGTCCTTTGCCTACGCCTTGGAGCCCGCAAGATAGCAGCATTGCACAACCCGCTTCCGCCCGGTAATTTTGGCGGGGAATGAAAGGCAATCAGGTTCTGCGCTACACCGGAAAAGACGTCCAGCATTGGACGATGAAGGAATGGCTGCAAACGAAATCACCTGCCTTGCGGCCGCTTGCGGCGGGGTGGTTTAACCAGATTCAAAATTGCGGGGCTGATGTGCACGCCATTTTTCACGATGGCTGCCCGATGGCCTGCGTAGACAACGCTCCGTTTGCGTATGTGAACGCGTTCACAACCCATGTTAACATCGGGTTCTTTTATGGCGCCTACCTGTCGGACAAATTGAAACTGCTGCACGGTAGCGGCAGGCACATGCGGCACATCAAGCTTTTTCCGGAATCACCTGCGCCGGAGGAAGCGATAAAGGCCCTTTTGGCAGCCTCTTATGTAGACATCAAATGCCGGCTGGATAGCGCGAGCATTTTATAAAAACGATCTGCCTTGAAAAGTTTGGGTGTGAACCGGTAATATTCACGAACATTCTTTTTCCGCCGTCAAAATATTTTTCGTCCTTTCTCGTCCTCCTGAACATAAACCTGAGGCGACTGCTGACAAGTGGACGGGCGAACCGGTCGAAAAGATTTCTTCTCAACCGAGGCCAGAAAGTTCCGGATGGCAGGCATCAGGGCAAATTTTACCTCACCACAAACCCAACACCATGAGCAAAACGATTTTGATCACCGGTGCCTCCACCGGCATTGGCCGACTTACCGCCATCTATTTCGCAGAAAAAGGATGGAATGTGGCTGCCACCATGCGAACTACCGAAAAAGGGAAAGACCTGTTGCGATACCCCACACTTAAAGTGTTTGCTTTGGATGTGCTGCAGGAGAGCAGCATCCGGCAGGCCGTACACGATACGATCTCCGCATTTGGCGGCATCGATGTGCTGTTCAACAATGCCGGCTATGCGCTGGTAGGAGCCTTTGAGGCGATGAGTGCCGAACAGATCCAAAAACAATTTGATACAAACGTGTTTGGCGTGATGAACGTAACGCGGGCCGTGTTGCCGCATTTCCGCGCAAAACGGGGCGGTACGATCATCAACACCACCTCCATGGGTGGGCTCATCACCTTTCCGCTCTACAGCGTGTACCACGCCACCAAGTGGGCGCTCGAAGGATTTATGGAGAGCCTGCAGTATGAATTGCGACCATTCCAGATCAAAGTGAAAAACATTGAGCCGGGTGCCATCAAAACCGATTTCGATCAGGCCATCGATTATGTGTCAACCCCGGACTACGAAAGCTACACCCATACAGCCCACCGCAACATGCTCGACACCTACAAAACGGCCCCGACAGGTGAAGTGGTAGCCGAAAAAGTGTGGCAGGCCGCCCAGGATGGCTCCTACCGGCTGCGCTACCCCGTTGGGGGCGTTGCGCCCGTGCTGTTGTTCATGCGCTGGCTGCTGCCGCTTGGCGGGTTCAGAAAAATGGTGCGGAGCCAGGTAGAGAAGGGCATAAAAATGTAAGCCACGCGCACCGTGTGATCAGGGGCGGTGGTGTTGTTTTTTGTTATCAGTCTGCCGAATATCACAGCCGAAAATCCCACCCCGTATGATTACTTACAGCACCACCCAAATCCCGGAAACGGAAGCCATTATTGAGGTGTACAACAGTTCGGGCATTAGCCGCCCGACCCACGACCCGGAGCGGATCCGGCTCATGTATGTGCACGCCAACCTGGTGGTCACCGCGTGGGACGATCACCGGCTGGTGGGCATTGCGCGGGCACTCACAGATTATTGTTATTCGTGTTACCTGTCCGACCTGGCCGTTCGGAAGGATTACCAAAATGGAGGCATCGGCAGGAAGCTGATTGAGCTGACCCGAGAGCAGGCGGGCGAGCGCAGCAACCTGCTGTTGTTGTCTGCGGCCGGGGCCATGGGCTACTATCCGAAAATCGGATTTGAGAAGGTTGAAAATGCGTTCATCGTGAAACGCGTGCGCTGAGCGCGTTATCCAACAGAAAAAATGACATTGAACGAAATCAAACACAATGGATAATATTCCTTTTCAAACCATTTTGTGGGGCGAGATAGAAAAAACGGAACACCCGGGCGAAACTGGCGTAGCCCACTGGCAGACACGCCAGTTTGACGGGCTGCGGGTACGCCTTGTGGAGTATTCACCCGGGTACCTCGCAGATCATTGGTGCACAAAAGGCCACATCGTCCATTGCCTGGAAGGTGAATTCGAAAGCGAGCTTCAAACCGGTGAGGTGTTCCGGCTCACGCGGGGCATGACCTACGTTGTCTCGGACGAGCTGAGCACGCACCGGTCCGTTTCGCATACAGGCGTAAAACTGCTGATCATCGATGGAGATTTTTTGAAGTGCAAGTAGCGGGTTACACTGTGGGCCTTCGACTGCAGGCCGGAGTTGGGAGTATTGTGTGGCAGATTTCCAAGCTCGGCTGTGGAGGCCAAAATCACTATTCCCTGCTTACAGGCACTTTACCGAGTTTCTTGAACTTGATAACCGAAAATGAACATGGCAAACGGGTAAAGCCGTCGGGCTAAAGTTCGCACATTCCGTCTCCACATGTACGAAAGGCAGTCGAGTCTTGATGTTGTGTGTTGCGGGCCTGGTGCCTGGGTCATGTACCGATACGTGAATCGATGATAGAGCAACACCAGATGGCCAATTCTTGCTGACATGTTGGCAATGGAACTTGTACTGCCTCGAAGGGTCGCAAACGAGCCGTTTAGGAGTAGCTAGCGTGTGTTCCACCGCCCTCGTTTCACAACCTCATCAGTTGCGCATGAGTTCGCGGGCAATCACCATTTTTTGTATTTCGGTGGTGCCTTCGTAGATCTGGGTGATCTTGGCATCGCGCATAAGGCGTTCAACATGGAATTCTTTCACGTAGCCGTAGCCGCCGTGAATTTGTACCGCTTCGGTGGTGACCTCCTGGGCGATTTCCGAAGCATAGAGTTTTGCCATCGAGGCAGCGCGGATGAAATCCTGGCCCTCGTCTTTCAGTGTGGCCGCGCGCCACAGCAACAGGCGTGCAGCTTCGATTTTTGTGGCCATCTCCGACAACTTGAATTGGATCGCCTGGTGCTCGGTCAGGTGTTTGCCGAAGGCCTTGCGTTCCCGTGCATATCGGAGGGCCAGTTCGAAGGCGCCCGCTGCGATGCCGAGTGCTTGTGCGGCTATGCCGATACGGCCACCGTTGAGCGTGGTCATGGCGAACGTAAAACCGAAACCGTCTTCACCGATGCGGTTAGCTTTCGGAACTTTCACATCCTGAAACATGAGCGAGTGAGTGTCGCTGCCGCGGATGCCCATCTTATCTTCCTTCTTACCCACAACAAATCCGGGCATGTCTTTTTCTACAATCAGGGCGTTGATGCCCTTGTGGCGCTTGGCGGTATCGGTTTGTGCAATAACAATGTAGGTGCTGGCCGTGCTGCCATTGGTGATCCAGTTCTTA
>CANGUI010000020.1 GCA_947457025.1 Flammeovirgaceae bacterium
GTCGATTGCCGTCAGCGTACCCCACGGTGGTGCCACGGCCGGATAACCGGCGGGTGTGAGAAAGCGTGTGTAGCCGGTATTCGAATACCAGATGTCGGACGCCGGTTCAAAAATTCCTTTCTTTTCTTCCTCACTGCGCACCTGTAAATCGAGCACGTAGCGGGCGATGGATGCGATTTCCTTTTCTGATAAATGCCCGAATGACGGCATCACGCCTTTTCCTTTTCGTAAAAGTTGAGTCAGGGAAGTAAGCGAGTACCGGTTCTGCAAGTTGCGAACAGCGGGATAAATTTTCCCCTGCCCTTCCCGCTCAAGGCCGTGACAGGTGGCGCAGTGGGTGCGATACAGGGAAACACCCGCCCAGGTATCCGCCTTCATCCGCACATCCACCATCGTGAGAATCCACGGCATTTCATTTGCGTTGACAAACAAGGTTTGGGTGGACGGATCAAACGAAGGCCCGCCCCATTCTGCGCCGCCATCAAAACCCGGAAAGATGATTGTACCCTCTCGACTGGGCGGTATGAAGGGCTCGCCTGTGCGTAATCCCCCAAACTGTTTGCGGATGGAATCGGCTTCGCCCGTTACAGAATTGATCAGATCGCGCGTAAATACCTGGCGTGCAAAGGGTTTTGGCAGGGTAGGGATGGGCTGTGTGGGCCACGCTTCTTCGCCATCCAGATCGGAGGCCGGAACTGGTTTTTCCACAACCGGAAAGAGCGGCTCACCCGTATCACGATCCAGAACAAATACAAACCCGGATTTGGCCACCTGTACCACCGCGTCCACATATTTACCATCTTTTTGAATGATTGCCAATACCGGTGCGGCTGGCAGATCTCTGTCCCACAGATCATGATGAATCGTTTGGTAGTGCCACTGGCGCCGGCCCGTGCGCGCATCGAGGGCGAGCACACAATTGGCATAGAGATTTTCGCCCTTTCGGTTTCCGCCATAGAAGTCGAAGCTGGCAGACCCGGTGGACGCGAACACCCACCCCCGCTGGTGATCGACCGACATTCCGGCCCACGCGTTTGCTCCCCCAACACGCTCCCAGGCATCCGGCGGCCAGGTTTCGTGGCCCGCCTCACTGGGTTGCGGGATGGTGCGGAACACCCACACCAGTTTACCGGTGATCACATCAAATGCCCGGATGTAACCGGGTGCCGCCATCGGCCCTTCATGCACGCGCGAACCCATGATGATGAGGTCTTCGAAAATGACGCCCGGTGTATTGCTCAGTACCATCAAAAGGGCGGCCCGATGTCCAAGCCCCTCTTTCAGACTCACACGCCCATCTACTCCGAAACTGACAATGGGTTGGCCCGTTGCCGCGTGCAGCGCATAGAGGTACTCGCCGTAAGTGAAAAGAATTCTTCGGTCGGCTCCGCGTGCCCAGAACGTAACCCCCCGGTTCACCCCCAAGCCAACGTTTTCGGTGCCGGGCTGAAAACGCCAGATTTCCTTTCCGGTGGCGGCGTGAAGCGCAAAGGCATGAAGCGAGGGGGTAGTGCCGAAGAGGGTATCGTTGATGATGATGGGATTACATTGAATTTGGGTGCGATTGCCAAGGGTGTCGGCATCACCGGTGCGATACGTCCAGGCAACCTTCAGATTTTTTACATTCGATCGGCTGATCTGTTCCAACGAAGAGAACTGAATGCCGTCGGGCGTGCCGCCTTTTATGCGCCAGGTGTCGTTCGTATTTTTTTGCTGACATGCCAGCAGCAGAAGTGCCGCCCAGCAGATGCTGATTTTTACTGCCCCATCCATCTTCAGAAGATTTTGCCTGATTGAAAGGTAATCAAATACCGCGAGGGCCCGATCGAGCATTCACCGCCCAGCTTTTTTATGTACCTGGTCACCCGACAGATAGACCTGCTTCCATACCTGATCGGAACCCGGCTGCCGCTGGTGGATAGGTCCGGGATGATACTTGAGAAAACCGCCCGAGCGGTTGGCAAACTTACTTTGGATTTCCGCGATAATGGAAACGGCAATCTCATCGGGGGCTTCGGCCCCGATGTCTAACCCGATGGGCGAGTGAATGCGGTGAAAGTCTGTATCGCTCAAACTGATCTTCTCTTTGCTGAACTCCTCCACCATCTTATCAAAACGCTTGCGCGGACCCAAAAGTCCGATGTAGGGCGCATCTGTTTTCAAAAGCTTTTTCAATACATCGCGGTCGTACTCATAGTTGTGCGACATAAGCACACAGGCGGTGTAGGGTGTTACACGAAAGTCGCGATCCACAAACTCGCGTTGGCAGAGCGACAGCTTTTCTGCGGTTGGAAAAAACACCGGAGCAATATGGGCTACACATTCATCCGTAACTTCTACGCGCCAGCCCAGCGAGGTAGCCAACTGGCTCACCGGGCGCGCATCGAAGCCCGCGCCAAACAAAATGAGATGAATCGTGGGTTGCACGTATTCTAAAAAAATAGAGCATGAGCCAGACGCTGTGCGGTACTCCTGAATCGTTGATTTCTTGTGCTGGAATACCCGGCGAAGGTCTGCTTCCAATGCATCGGTCATTTGGGCCCCGAGTTGGTGAATCAAAAGGGCGGATTCGTTCGCCAACACCGCGCGGCCGATCGCATCACCATCAATGACTGTAGCGAGTGCCAGCGGCTGCTCCACGGCAACCACTTTTTCGATGATGGTAATCGCCTCATCCAGCGGTTGAATCAACACATCAATCACGCCATTGCAGCCGAGCCCAATACCCAATTGTTGATTGCTTTCCTCGCGGGTATCGTACGTAACAAGCCGTGCTTTTTTCTCGGTCATGACCAACCGTGCCTTGCGCAACGCATCGCCTTCCAGGCAACCGCCGGAGATTGATCCTACCCAGCGGCCATCATCGGTGATGAGCATGCGCGCACCGGGGCTGCGGTAAGAGGAACCACGAACGCGCACCACGGTGGCGATGGCGCCCTGGCGGTCGCTCTTTATTTTGGCTGCCGATTCGAAAATTGATCGAAATTCACGGGACATGGCTTAATGGTTAACAACTACCTGTTGCTTAACAGTGAGTTGGTCGGTTTTGATTACCACAAGATAAATTCCATTGGGCACGTTCGTTGTACTCCAAGAAAAAAATCCCCCATCATTGCTGAACATCAAACGGCCGAGTAGATCATAGACTTCAATTTCAGCTTGTTTCAACTCGTCAGAAAAATGCACCACGTCCGTTGCGGGGTTTGGATAAATCCATTGCTGCTGGGTTTGTTGTTCTGCTGCAGTAACGATTGTAGTGCTGAACATGGAGCTTCCCGACCAAAAAAGAACACCTCCTATTTCAGTTCCTACACGCCAAAAATAATCAGTCGATGGTTTCCAGTCTTTTAATTGAATCTGAGTAGACGAGATTGACTTTTGAAACAAGTCTGAAAAGTCCGCTTGCTCCGATACCTGCCACAAGTACTTTTGCGCACCTAAATCCTGCCAAGAAAACTGAACAACCTCATCGGGCCTGAATGTGCTTTTGTTCTCTGGTGCTCTTAACGCGAAACTAAATGAATTAGTACGGAAATGGCTGGCTGACGCCCAAAGGGTTTCGCCTGATTTAACTAATCCAACCCGCACGTAATGATTTGCTGCCGGTTTCAACAGTCGGTGGCTATGCCGAAAAGAACTAGTCTTGATAATTGGGCCGGTAGAAAATCTTTCGTCCTCAGAAAGCTGATAAGCAAACTCCGCGTCAGGTACGGGTGACCACTCAATTTCAACCGTTTGATGAGTTGCGAACAAATCACCCGCTTTAGGTTTTTCAAACTTCAGCGTAGTGGTCGAAAATGTTGACGTAGCAACTTTTTTGTAACCATTGACAAATTCGCTGGTAATTTTCAAGTAATACTTCTTGTTAAACGAATACGTGTTCCATTCAAAAGAGCCACTTCTCAATCCCACCAGTACCGGGTTCGAGAAGTCTTGGTTTTCGGAAACGGTAATCTCGTGCGCCTGGGCCGCCGGTTCATTTGCCCATTCGAAAACGATATTTGGCCGAACATCCAAAGCGTTTGGCGTGGGTTTCCTAATCTGTAATTCAGCATCTTTCGTTTTGAATTGCCGGACTTCTGACCACGAGGTAATAACACCCGGAAAAATAGCGCGTACCCGCCAATAGTAACGATTCATCGGGCGATCTAAGTATGGAGAGAACGTAGTATCCGTAACGATCCCGGAAAACCGCGCCTTAGTGGACCCAAAGTTCTGGTCTTCATTGCCTTGAATCTCATATTGGGTAGCATTTGGGATTTTTCGCCACACAAATCGCATCGTGAAGTTCTGATCAATGGCCTGATCTGCAGGTGACACCAGCGAAACCGGAACATCTAGCATAGAGCCCGTTTTAAACGTAAAAGAAGAGGACCACGGACCAGGGCCGGCCGCATAATTCGCCCGCACTCGCCAGAAAAAGGTGGTCTCCTTTTCCAAAAACGGTGGAATCCGAGTGTTCGACTCGGTCGTTGCAAAACTAAGTCTTAGTGTATCGAAAAAGCGCGTGTTGGATACGTCAATGGTATAGCTGCTCGCCTGGGCAACTGGTGTGAACTTGACGCGTGGGTTGATGGGCACATCGGTTGCATTATTTGCCGGATCAATCAATCTTGGAATTTCAAAAGCCAGCGGCTCAGCATTTGCGCCCACCAAAAATGCGGGAGATAAAACTTGTTTAAACGAATTCCCTAATTTATCAACGAGCCTTACCTCTAAGTCATAAAAACCATTGGGCAAGCCGACAGGCAAGTCAATTCGTTCCGGATTTGTTGTTGTCAATGATGTCCAAACGGGGGAATCTTTAAGCCTGTAGCGAGCGATTACGGTAGGCTGTTCAACACCATAACACCCGGACCCACAGTAGTCCAGACTAACGACGCGAATCCAGGCGCCAGCGCTGGCAGAAAGCTGATCGACTACACTCGACCCAGACCAAAGTTGAAGTTGTCTCACCGTAGGCGGTATCGGGTCTGCCCTTCGGGTATCGAACTCGAACACTACGTTGGACTTGCCAAATCGTCCTGCCACCTGGTAAACATCAAAATCAAGTTCAACTGAAAAAAGGCCAGGTGTTGAGGTGAGCAATATCGGTTGCAAAAAGCTCGAGAGCCCATCATTTTGACTTTGGTTTTTTACAAAACCTCGGGCGATTACATTCCCCTCGCGTTTCACGCGAAAAGGCAAATTTGCGAATGCCATGTCACCCAATACGCCGTTAAATACGCCTTGCCAAACATTAAAACCGATGTAAAAGTCCGGCCCGTGATTGAACACCTGACTTGTTGAAGTATGAAGCCCCGTACCAACAGGAATCTGTCGAGGAAGGCCCTGCGACGTCATCGAGCGGCTCAAGAATTCCCCAAAAGGCTGCGTTTTAAAAACAAGCGAATCCTTGTTATAAAGCACAAAGCTTGGAGATTGAAACCCGACCGGACTCCCGGAAGTTTTTAGTTCATGATTTTGAAAAAGGATGTTACTATCACGAGATTTTGGTTCTGTGAATATGACCAATGTCGTGTCAATCTGAAAGGGTTCTCCGTTCCAGAACGTGTACGCGAAGTTGGGTCCACCAAACGCTAGGTAATTTACAAGCTGCCACCCGGCTGAATTCTTTTCCGAACCCTTGAAGGTTAACGGCACTAAACTGGCCGGATTAGTTTGAAGTGTTTGGTTACCGTTGATACCTTTAAGCGTACTTCCCAGACTGTAAAAAACCTTCTTTCCGGATGGCCGATCCAAATAATGAACATCTAATACGGCCTTTGTACTCGCACTGCTCGTATAAATCGTGTCAAGAGCGGTTGGTATCAGGGAAAAAAAGCCCCCCACTCCATCTTGATAACGCAGGCCGGTAACGCCTCGGGCCAAATAACGTACCAAGGGAATCGGTTTGCCTTTCTCATCCTTGGGTTGAAAGGAAATCTGTTTGTCTGCTTGGGACTTGCGCCAGACTACTTTTGTATTGCTGCTAACCACCAAATCCTCCTTCAAAACAACTCGGAATCCGCTATATGGCGCAAAGAAGTGATAGGTGCCGGGCAACAATGGTACGTCCTGCTGCGAACTGATCGGACTTATGATTTGTGAAAAGAAGAAGTATTGATCTTTTCTCAGCGCAAGAACAAATTCGGGCAATTCCGAACCAAAATCAAACCGAACGGTATTCGGGTTCATCAAACCCACTGGTAACTCAATTCGATCGCCTGACGTAGTAGCAATAAGGTAGCCCATATACGAAGCGGGAAACTCGCGCTTCGCAAGTAAGCGAGAATCGGCATCAACCGTCAGCGTAAGGATCCCAAAATTGCCAGGCGCTACGGTTATAGAAGTCGGAGAAATGTTGCCCAAAAGGCCTGGAATTTGCAAATCTCCACCCACCGAAAGATTGTATGTTCGTTCAACCGTGGCATGGTTGTAGATTTTCACTTGAAATATTTTTCGGGTCAGGCTGTCCGCCTTGATTGGATTGACTCCGATTGAAGCTGGTTCAAAAGTCGAAGTCGCATTGAGTGCCTCGACTACATCCAAACGGCCAGTGCCTCGCTCGATATAGTTGAGTCCTATGCTTTTTGTGTGCTGCATCAAGGCCGACTTCACGATAGCAGGCCCCCATGTAGGGTTCTTTTCAAGGATAAGTGCAGCCGCTCCAGCCACGTGAGGGGCTGCCATTGATGTTCCGCTTTTGCGACCAAATAACCCGCCGGGCAAAGTAGCGTTAACGTCTAATCCTGGCGCACAGATATCCGGTTTCAGTCCAAAGGTTCTCGTTGGGCCGCGAGAACTGAAAAACGTGATGGCGTCATTGTTATCCGATGCAGCAACCGTTATGGCCTTTTCTGCAATTCCAGGCGTATCAATCGTCTGTGCCATGCCGGAATTACCGGCAGCAGTTACAAAAACTACCCCACGAGCAACCGCCTCGTTCACGGCTTGACTTATCGGTTCATTCGCATCTGGAAACCGACCGAGGCTCATATTAACAACATCAAGCGCATCGTTTGTAGCAGGGTTACCATCTGGATCAACACTCTTCTCAATGGCCGCCAGAATCCACGAATCAAACCCAAAGCCATCTGCACCAAGCGCCTTAAGCGCGTACAATTGGGCATCCGGTGCCACTCCTTTGAGGTTGGGACCGTTGGCTGCCGCAATCCCTGCCACGTGGGTCCCATGGCCATTGTCATCAAATGGATCGGAGTCATTATTCACGAAATCAAAACCTCCAATGACTTTTTTGCCCGCGCCAATTCCTCCACCCAAATCCGGATGACGATAATCAATACCTGTATCAATAATGCCGATGGTAACACCTTTACCGGTGATGTTATATTGGGCCCAAGCCTGAGGGGCGCCAATGAGCGCGTTAGTTTCTGAATCACTAATTTTCACCTGACGGTCGGTACTAATTATATCGACAACCGAAAGCGCTTTCAACTTTTGCATATCGGAGACCAGGGCCGTAACTGCAACACCGTTGAAGGTGCGCTTGTAGTGAAAGTTAATTGCTGGAGGCGTTTGGTTTGTTCTGGCTGCTCCGGATTGGAATAATTTTTTGAATCCGTCTACAAACTGTTGATGTTGTGATTCTACCGTTTCCCCAGATCGGCCATTCGATGCAGCCGCGACATCTTTGAACTTAATTATCCAACGAGTCAATGTGTCTTTTGCATTTTGCGCATCAGGAACAAACAAACCAGGAACGTAGCGCAGACCTCGGTATGCTGAAGAATCCTGAACGAAATATCTGGTTTTTACCTGATTTTGGCTAACCGAAATACTGGTCACCAGAAAAAAAGCAATACAAAAAGCTAATCTCATACTCGGCAATTAAAAATTGGCGAAACATTAATGGAACGCTCACGTAAAAAATGAGCTTGATCCACCAAATTTGCGACAACAATATAAGATATTATTTCTTCCGCAGCACCTTCACCTCCGCCGGCGTTACGGCTGTTCCTTTATTGCCAAACGAATTCCGAATATAGTTGAGCACATCGCTCACCTCATGATCGGTGAGGTCGAAGCCGCTCATTTCCAGATTATACTTTTTGCCGTTTACGGTAATCTCGCCGGAAACACCATACAAAATCTGTTGGATGGATCGATTCTTATCGGCCATCAGGTAATCGGACTTGGCCACAGGCGGATAGAAATCTTGCAACCCCTCGCCATTGTCCATGTGGCACGACACACAGTAGGCAGTGTAAACCTCCGCGCCGCGGCTGATGCTGGATTTAAGATCGAAGTTCTGCTTCTGCTGAGCAAAAACACCCATCGAAAAAATTGAGAAAATTAATAACGTGAAAGACATCTTCATAGGCTATAGATTAACAGGTAATTTTCGTATTCGGCATTTTTTTATCTGCACCAACCACGCAGCCTGAGGCTTAGCCGTGGGCCGCTTGACTCAAAACGTGACTAATCTTTTTGGTTTGATTGTCCGCGTGTTGACCATTGATCTACAGGCTCGTCCGCCCATTTGTTGATGATCAAGCGTGAGTCGTTTAAGGTTCATGGTTATCCAATTTCATCCAAACTAAATGGCAACACGCGTATGCGCTTGCCGGTAAGATCGAAGATGGCATTTGTAAGTGCGGGCGTGCACGGCGGCAAACCTGGCTCGCCCACGCCACCGGCTTTCTCCTCGTTATCCATCACATGCACTTCAATGTCTGGTGTTTCGCTGATGCGCGGCATCTTGTAGGTATCAAAGTTTTTCTGAACTGCTTTTCCATCCGCGAAAAGGGTAGCATGTTTAACCGCAGCCCCAAGAGCCATGATTATGCTACCTTCCACTTGCGCACGAATTATATCCGGATTCACATACCAGCCACAATCCATCACCGCCCAGACTTTATCAATTTTGATGCCACCGCCTGGTTTACGAGATACTTTCGCTATTTCGCCAACAATGCTGCCAAAACATTCCGTGATGGCAATGCCATAGCCCTCGCTTGGTTTGCGCTTATGCCAACCACTGACTTCCGCCAGGCGATTTGCTAGCGCGTGAAACCGGCCATTCCAGAAATGCTGCTTGCGGAACTCCAGCGGATCTTTGCCGGCCGCTATCGCCAGTTCATCCATAAAACTTTCGTACGCGAAGGCGTTCGTAGAAGAATATACCGACCGCCACCACATCACTGGCACGGGCGACTCCAGCGGCACATCACCAAAGCGGTAATGCGGAATGCTGTCTAAATACGTTTCCGGAAAACCTTCAGTAACGCTGTCGTTGTACGCGATTTTGTCCGCGCCCGGATTTTGATGACCCATGTTTTGCCCCGCCATGATGGCTTCAAAACCGGCAATGGTGCCACCTTCTGTTAGCCCACCTTTGCATTGATACACCATACCCGGACGGAACGGCCCCTGCGTCATATCGTCTTCGCGCGACCACACTACCTGCACGGGTGCACCGATTGCTTTTGAAATCACGGCAGCTTCGTGCGGGTAATCGAGGAAGGCCTTTCGGCCAAAGCCGCCCCCCAGAAACGTCATGTTCACCGTGACGTCCTCTGGTTTCAGTCCCATCATCTCGCCCACATCTTTCTGTACCCAGTCAGGCCCCTGGATGGGGCCCCAGATCTCCAACTTGCCGTTCCGGAAATCCGCGATGCAGTTCAACGGCTCCATGCAGGCATGCGCCTCATAGGGAGTCTCATATACGGCTTCCAGCACGTTGCTGCTTTTTGCCCACGCCTTCTCCACTTCACCCTTCGCCTTGAACCACAGCGGTTTCGTTTTCAGATCTTCGCGCATCCGGGTGTAGAGTTGCTCGGTGGAGTGATGCGGGAAGCCGGTGTCATCCCACTCTACTTTTAGCGCTTTGCGCGCCTGCATGGCGGCCCATAAACTATCGGCCACTACGGCCACGCCGTGGCGCATCGTAGCAAACACGGCCATCTCCACTTTTAGCACGTGGCGCACGCCCGGGAGCGCCTTTACTTCGGTCTCATTAAAACTTTTCACTTTGCCGGAGAACCGCGGGTTACGTTCCACCATCGCGTAAAGCATGCCCGGCAGTTTTTTATCCAATCCAAAAATAGCCTGGCCATTGGTTTTGAGGGGCGTGTCGATGCGCGGCAACGGTTGTCGCAGGATTTTATACGTGCTTGGGTCTTTCAATCGCACGCTTGTTGGCGGCGTGAGTTTAGATGCGTCGGACACGAGCGCACCATAGCCCAGCTTCTTGCCGCTGGGCCGATGGATGACCATCCCTTTTTCTGCGTAGCAGGTTTCTTTTTCCACTCGCCATTGATTGGCCGCTGCTTGCACGAGCAACTCCCGCGCGGTAGCGCTGAGGCGTAGCAGTTGTTTGTACGATCCGCGAATGGTAGAACTGCCGCCGGTAATCTGGCTGCCGTACTTTGCCTGGCTGCCTTGGGCAAATACCACCTTCACCTGGGTGATATCTACTTCAAGCTCTTCGGCAATGATTTGCGGCACCGACTGGAAGGAGCCCTGGCCCATCTCCGAACGATGATTGATAAGCGTAACTAATCCCGTAGTATCAATCGAAATCCAGTTGTTCAGTTCAATGCCGAGTGAGTCGGCCTGAGCGGCGGTGATCACCGTGACGTCCTTTGCAGAGGCGCTGCTGATCCCGAGAAAGAGTGCAGCACCCGAAAGACCGGATGCTTTGATAAAGTCTCTGCGTGAGTAAACTGTCTTCATAGCGGATTAGCGGTTTACGTTGGCCGTTGCCAGGGCGGCAGCTTTTTTGATGGCTTTGCGGATGCGCGGATAAGTTCCGCAGCGACAGATGTGCCCCGACATAGCGGAGTCGATATCCTGATCGGTGGGGTTGGGCTTGCGGGCGATGAGGGCGGCCGCGGCCATGATCTGCCCGCTTTGGCAGTAGCCACACTGCGGCACTTGCTCGGCAATCCAGGCTTGCTGTACGGGGTGGCTGTTGTTGGCTGAAAGTCCTTCGATCGTGGTGATCGGTTTGTTTCCAACGGCAGCCAGTGGAAGTGAACAGGAGCGCACCGGAGCTCCGTTGAGATGGACTGTGCAGGCCCCGCATTGCGCGATGCCGCAGCCGTACTTCGTGCCGGTGAGGCCGGCCAGTTCCCGGATTGCCCAGAGCAGCGGCATTTTTGGGTCGGCTTCTATGGTAACGGATTTGCCGTTGAGGGTGAGTGTAATGGCAGCCATATGCGCGTAGATTTAATGGGGTGAAGGTACATATTGACGGCTGCAAGCGATTGCCAAAGCCGGTATTTTTCCGTGAACTTGGAAGATTTTTATCAGATTACAAACGATTGCAGAAGTGGGCAGGTAAAGTACCGATGCTGCCCCGTTGCGTTTTTCAGTATCTTTTGGGCCTTTTTTCTCCTATGTCCCAACAGCTTTCAACCCTCTTCCCATATTCCATCGACAACAGATACAGCCAGGCGGTTGCCTATTTTTCGATGGAGTTCGCAATCGATCAACCCTTAAAAATTTACAGCGGCGGGCTCGGCTTTCTGGCCGGCTCCCACATGCGCAGTGCCTTTGAACTCCGGCAAAACATGATCGGCATCGGCATTTTGTGGAAATACGGCTATTACGATCAGCAGCGCAACATGGACGGCACACTGCGGGTAGCTTACACGGAGAAGGAGTACTCGTTTCTGGAAGACACAGGCATCCGGTTTACCATCTTGGTACACAACCATCCCGTTCACGTCAAGGCAATGTTGCTTAGACCCCAGGTTTTTCAAACGGCGCCCCTATTTCTGCTATCGACAGATGTTGAAGAGAACGATCACCTGGCCAAAACCATCTCCCACCGTTTGTATGATTCGCACGACAGTGCCCGTATCGCGCAATCCATATTGCTGGGCGTGGGCGGCGCCAGGTTACTGGATGAGCTGGGCCGCAAGACCGACATCTACCACATGAACGAGGGCCACGCCCTGCCCCTCTGTTTTTATCTGCTGAACAAATTCAATAACGATCTGGCTGAAGTGCGCAGGCGCGTCGTGTTTACCACTCACACACCCGAGCGAGCCGGCAACGAGGAACGCAGCATCAGCTCGCTGGAGGTAATGAGTTTCTTTCAGGGTGCCCCGCGGGAGACAGTTAATAAACTGGCCGCTCCCAGCCCGGAAACCCTTAACTACACCGTTACCGCCATGCGCATGGCGCGGATGGCCAACGGAGTTTCGCAAATGCATGGCGAAGTATCCCGCGGATTGTGGGGTTCTTTTGAGGGTGTATGTCCGATCATTGCGATTACCAATGCTCAAAATCAGCATTACTGGCAAGACGATATTCTGCGCAAAGACGTCGAGAAAGATGACGACAAAAAACTGGTGGCGCGGAAGAAAAAACTCAAGCGTGAGTTGTTTCAGCTCGTGGCCGACCAGACCGGAAAACTGTTTGACGAGGACGTGCTGACCATAGTGTGGGCACGCCGGTTTGCGGCGTACAAGCGGCCCGCTCTTTTGCTTTCCGATCTCGAGCGATTTAAGAAAATCATCAGCAACCCGGAGATGCCGGTGCAGGTGATCTGGGCCGGCAAGCCCTACCCGGAAGACTGGGATGCGATTGACACCTTCAACGACATCCATGTAAAAACCAAAGCACTACCAAATGCCACCATTCTCACCGGCTATGAGATGGCGCTCTCTGCGGCCCTGAAAAAAGGATCGGATGTTTGGCTCAACAATCCGCGGATCACACGCGAGGCGTCTGGCACATCGGGGATGACAGCCGCGATGAACGGCAGCATCAACCTGTCGATTGCCGATGGCTGGGTGCCCGAGTTTGCGAAGGACCGGAAGAACTGTTTTGTTATTCCCGAGGCCACCGCCGGAGACCAGGCTGAGCGCGACCGCGAGGAGGCGGACGCCCTGTACACCTTGTTGGAGCAGGTGGTGATTCCCACCTACTACACCAAGCCCAAGACATGGCTGAGGATCGTGAAGCAAAGTATGCAGGATGTGGTGCCGATGTTTGATGCGAACCGCATGGCCCGTGAATACTACGAGCGGATGTACACCCTTGAAAAGTCGAATGCAAACGGCCAACGGCCGGCACGGAAAGTGGTGGCCCAGAAAAGCTGGTAGCTGCGGGTGGTTTGTATGTGGGGCACACTTTTTCTGCTGAGGAATTTTCTGCTGACGTTTTTTTGTGGCCGTACGGCTATGCTACGCCGTACTGCGTGAGGGACGCGGAGGGCGTGGCCCCGCCGGCGGCGGGGCGGAAGCGAAGCGGACCCCGTAGCGGCCCGACCCCGCTGCAAGCGGGGGCACGCCCAAAAATTTATCGGTAAAATCCTTTCAGCCGGATGAGTTGCTCCACCGGCTCGGGCACGAGGTAGCGCACCGATTTCCCCTGGCGGATCAGGTCGCGTATGTAGGTGGCCGAGATGTCGATGCGGGGGGCCTCAACGAACCGGATCCGCTCGTGGTGGTGGAAGTCGGTCTTCTCGGAATTCGGGCGCGGGTACACGTAGAGGCCGTGTAGCTCCAGAATCTGCTCGTGATTTTTCCAGTTCGCGAACTTGTGGAGGTTGTCTTCGCCTACGATCACCCGAAACTGATGGTCAGGATGTTTTTCCTGCAGATGGGTGAGGGTGTGGATGGTATAACTCGGTTTGGGCAGGTGAAATTCCACATCGCTCACCGCCAGTTTGTAATTGTCGGCCACGGCTGCCTGCACCATGTCGTAGCGGTCGAACTCGTGCAGCAGGCTGCGGGCGGGCTTGAATGGATTTTGCGGAGACACCACTAGCCATACTTTTTGCAAGTCGGTA
>CANGUI010000021.1 GCA_947457025.1 Flammeovirgaceae bacterium
AAAAATCCCGCTTCGATAGCCGATAAAGCGAAGCTGATCGAAGGCCTCAACTCACTACGGAAAATTGAATCCCTGAGGCTGGCCAAAATCGGAGAGCCGGCTGCAACTGAAAAACGGGATGTGATCGACAGTTCCTACTCACTCTCGTGGCTGAATTTTTTTGATGACGTGAAAGGGCATGATGCATACCAGATCCACCCCTTGCACGAAGCATTTGTTAAAAATTATTCTCACCTGTGGTCGAAAGTGGTGGTGTACGATGCACAGGAATTAGCCTGATCCCATGCACGAGCGTGCCATTTCTTTTCATCCGGCGGCGGGCGGCGATGCGCCCGTATTTTCGATCCTGATCCCATCGTGGAATAACCTCTCCTACCTCAAAACCTGTGTCGCGAGCATCCGGAAAAACTCCCGCTACCGCCACGAGATCATCGTTCACCTGAATGAAGCGAACGATGGCTCGCGAGCCTGGGTGGAGGAGCAGGGCCTGCCCTACACCCTTTCCGAGAACAACGTGGGCGTTTGCTACGGCTTCAATGCGGCGGCGAGCCTGGCGCGGGCCAATTACCTCGTACTATCGGATGATGACTATTACTATGCACCCGATTGGGATGTGCCGCTCCGGGAGGAGATCCAGAAACTGAATTCGATTTATTTCTGCCTGACCGGAACGATGATTGAGCACAGTGCCACGCAGTACCCGGAAAGCATCATCGCTCCATTCGACTTCGGCAAAACTGCGGCAACGTTTGACGAGGCGCGCTTCCTCAACGACTTTGCTGAGATACCGTTTTATGACTGGACGGGCGGGAATTGGTATCCGTTGGTTTTACACCGGCACGTCTGGCAGCTGATTGGCGGCCTGAGTACGGAATTCACCCCGGGCATGGGGTCCGATCCGGATATGATGATGAAGTTGTGGCATGCCGGTGTACGCTACTACAAAGGCGTCAGCGCCTCACGCGTTTATCATTTCGGATCGAAAACCACGGCGCGGGTAAAAAAGAACGACGGCAACAAACAATTCCTGTTGAAGTGGGGCCTCTCCAAATCCACATTCTTCCGCTACTTCCTTCGCTTAGGCCAAACTTTTGACGGTCCGACGGAAGAACCTGATAGGGCGGCGTTTCGGTCGAAACTGCTGCGCGACACGTGGAAGCGGCGGCTCTCGATTTTCAAAAAAGACGGGTGATCACCACCCTCTGCGGATCACTGAACCGATGTATTCCACATCGGCCACTGACATGTGCAGGTGAAGAGGTAGTACGATGTAACGGTCTTCTACGGCATCCATGTTTGGCAAGTCATCTCTGCGGCCACCCAACACCGAATAGCGGTCGTTGCGGTAGTGCACCTGGCCGGATTCAATTTTATTCGCCCGCAGGTACTGCATAAACGCCTCGCGTTTTTCAACGATAGCCGTACACAGCCATGCGGCATGAGTACGATCGGTGTGCCCGGCACCGATTAAATGCAAGCCCGAAACACCGTGCAATTCTTTTTTATATGCGTTAAACAGCCGCTGCCGGTGCGCCAGCGTCTGATCGAATTCCCGCAGCGCCGCCAGGCCGAGAGCAGCTGCAATATCCGTCATCTGATATTTGTAGCCCACTTCCCAGATATCGTTTTCCCAGGTTCCTTTCTGCTTGTTGGAGCGGTCGATGCCGAACCAGCGGATGCGCTCCGCTTTCGGTGCGAGAGCACGATCGCGCACAACCAACATACCCCCATCACCGGTGGTGATGTGTTTGATGGCCTGAAACGAAAACATGGTGAAGTCCGACAGTGACCCTACCGGTTTGCCACGGTATGTTGCGCCCAGAGCATGGGCAGCATCCTCGATGACCGGAATGTTGTGGGCAGCAGCAATGGCATGCAATTCGTCCATATCGCACGGCAGGCCGCCATAGTGTACGCACACAATGGCCTTGGTTTTCTCATTCACCAACTGGCGCACATGTGGAATGCTGATATTGAGCGTGGCAGGGTCTACATCTGCGAAACGAAAGGTGACCCCCATGTAGAGGAAGGGAATGGTGGTAGCGGTACAGGTGAACACCGGGGTGATGACTTCATCACCCGGTTGCAGACCTGAGAGGATATAGGCAAGGTGCAGGGCATCCGTACCGGAGCCCACGGCCAGTGAACGTCCGACGCCGCCAAAGCGAATGTTGAATTCCTGTTCGAATTGCGCCACGCGGGGGCCCTGCCCGATCCAGCGCGAATGCAACACGCTGGTGACCTCGGCCACTGCCTCTTTGGGAATGTGTGGGTAAAAAAGTACAATACCTTCGCGTTCATCCATTACCGGGAGATCATTAACAGGCTTTTCTTTGGGTTCCTTCTGGGTCATACCGCGGCAAGATAGCGGGAATCCGCAAAAAAAAAGCAACAGAGAAGCAGCACGAAATGAGACCAATCCGGGTGCAGACCAGGCGCGACGGTCGAGACGCTCTTAGACTTTCGGGAGGGCGAGCGCTGCCAGCGTCTGGGCACCGAGAACAGCGAGCGTCTGGTCGCGCACCTGAGCGAAGGCCGCGCGAATGCCGCAGGTTTTCTCATCCAGGCACTCCTCGCAGGGCTCATAGTAATTCAGCGACACACACGGCAGCATGGCAATGGCACCGTCCATGAGGCGGATAATCTCAATGAGGTTCACGTCATTCGGGTTTTTGGAAAGATAGTATCCTCCGCCTTTGCCCTTCTTGCTGCGCAAGATGCGGGCGTTGCGCAGCTCCAGCAGAATCGCCTCCAGAAATTTCTTGGGGATGCGTCGCTGGTCGGCAATTTCCTGTATTTGCACCGGACCCTGCTGGTAGCGTTCGGTGAGATACACCAACGCGTGGATTGCATATTTGCACTTTTTCGACAACATAACGCGGTTTCAAGATATGGTATTTATCCCTAATTTCGGCACTTCTTACGCAACACGCGTGCATTTGGCCGAGATAGCTCAGCGGTAGAGCAACGGTTTCGTAAACCGTAGGTCGTGGGTTCAAATCCCATTCTCGGCTCTTTTTACCGGTGGCCGGTTGTTCAACTTTTAGCTGCCCAAGGGTTACAATCAATCAACAAGCCACGATTTATGCCGGAATTTGCAACCTGCCAGTCATTGGCGCGTATACCAACGCTTAAGAGATTCCCAACGTTAGCTAACTGTCGTTACTTGTCGTGAATAACCACGCCTCTTTTGCCGGGCTGCTTCCCCGTACCATTCTGGTGCTGACGGGCGTGTTGGCCCTACCTGTTGCGTGGGGACAGGTAAAAAAGCAATTCTCCGTGGAGCCGGTAGAAAAATGTGAACAGATAAAACTTGACCTGCGGGCAAAGTCGGGAAATTGTTTCATCCGCCCGTCGCAGAACCGCGAAATTCTGATGGTTTACAGCAATCAGGATCTGGAGGAGTATGGCCACTCGTTTTCAAACGAAGTGTCGGGCAATGTTTGCCGGGTGCAACTCTCACTGGATCAAGAAGGAAGGGAAGGGTTGAGCCGGCAGATCACCTCACAGATGTTTGGCCACGAAAACCGCTCGCCTGAAAAGATATGGAAGATTTACTTGTCTGAGTTGAAACCTTACGACCTTGAATTAGCGTATGGGGTGGGGCGTGCGGACGTGGACCTTTCGGGTTTGTCCGTCAACAAATTGAAGATCAATACCGGCAGCGCAGACGTGCGGGTGGGCTTTTCTACGGGCATGGCGAACCGGGTGGCGATGGATACCTTTTTTGTAAAAGTGGATGTCGGGTCGGTGGATGTGCGTCAGGTGAATTTATGCCGTTCGAAGGTGATGGTGGCCGACGTTGGCTTCGGTAATCTGGAACTGGATTTCTCGCAGGGGCCTGTGGTGGCCAATCGTGTATTTGGCAGCGTGGGTGCGGGCAACCTGGATATTACGCTGCCGGGGGCCGATGTGGCGGTGATGGTGCGCATTAAGGACTCGTGGCTCTGTTCGGTGAGGCTCTCGAAAACGCTGCAGCCTGTTGGAGAGAACATGTATGCCAACGAAGCCTATACGAAGAACGGCAAGGATGCCCTGATTTTTGATCTGGACGTGTCGCTCGGGAACATCCGTTTCCGGTGATGACCACAACGTTGCGGGTACCACGCGCGTGAGGGGTGGTAAGGGCCCCGCGCCAGCGGGGGTGCGCAGCACCGGAGCGAAGCGGAGCCCTGAACAACCCGACCCCGCCGCGAGGCGGGGGCACGCCCTGAATATTTATTCCTGCCGAAAACAAAATCGCCTGACCGGCTTTTATGTTCATTATACTCCGTTCTGTAATTTTTCGGATTATTGCGGTACTAACAGAATCATCAAACCCTAAAGACGTGGATGCACTTATAGCAAAAGAGGTGACGAAGCGGTACACAGGCCACCTGGCCCTGGACCGCGTGAGCATCACCATTCCCGAAAAAACAATTTATGGCCTGCTGGGGCCTAACGGTGCCGGTAAAACAACGTTGATCCGCATTATCAACCAGATCATCAACCGCGACAGCGGTGATATTACAGTTTTTGGCGAGCCCCTGAACGCTCGGCACGTAGAGCAGATTGGTTACCTGCCGGAAGAACGCGGCCTCTACAAGAAACTGGAAGTTGGCGAGCAGTTGTTGTACCTGGCCCAGTTAAAAGGACTCAGCCGCGCCGAAGCCATGAAGCGCATCAAAGTGTGGCTGGAGAAGTTTGAAATAAAAGACTGGTGGAAAAAGAAAGTGGAAGACCTTTCGAAGGGGATGGCCCAGAAAATACAATTCATCTCCACGGTGCTGCACGAACCACGGCTGATCATCCTGGATGAACCGTTCTCGGGTTTCGACCCGGTAAACGCACAGCTCATTACCGAGCAGATTCTGGAGTTGAAAGAAAAAGGCTGCACGATTATTTTTTCTACGCACCGCATGGAAACCGTTGAGTCGCTGTGCGACCACATTGCGCTGATCAACAAATCGAAGAAGATTCTGGAAGGCCCGAAGAAGCAGGTGAAAGATCAGTTCCGTTCGAACACCTTTGTGGTGGAGCACCGGGGCAACCATTTCCACCTGCCGGCCGAGCGCTACGAGCTGATCCGCCAGAAACCGGTGGGTGAAGATTTGTACGAAACGGTGATCCGCGCGGGTGAAGGCATTAAAGGCAACCAGGTGATCCGCGAATTGATTGACCTGACCGAAGTGCAGAGCTTCCAGGAAAAGCTGCCCACCATGGCAGACATTTTTATCAGCCTGGTAAAGGCTGAGGGCGATGAGGCCCTGCGCAAACATTTACTTGAATCTTAACCTGCCACCCGATGAACAAGGTTTTACTCATTATTCAGCGCGAGTTTCTGAACCGCGTACAAAAAAAATCCTTTTTGCTGACTACCATTTTGGTGCCGCTGATTTTTCCCGCCATCATGGGCGTGGTCTTTTATGTGATGCTGAAAGATGCCGAATCGGCCCAGGCCAAGGCGGTGATGGTGGTGGATGAAAGCGGCAAGTTTCGCTTTGAAAACTCGCGGAAATTTACATTCGCTCCCGTTGACCTAACCATCGAGCAGGCGAAGAAAGCGTATCAGGAGCCCGACAACTTCGCGCTGCTGCATGTGCCGGCTTTTGAACTGGACAAGCCCGAAGGGTTTACGATCTACCTGAAAGAAAACCCGAGCATTGAAAAGCTGAGCGAACTGGAAAATGTGCTGGAGAAGCAAATCCGCGACATGAAGCTCCGGGCATTTAATATCGATGAAGAAACACTGAAGAAACTGGAGAGTTCCGTATCGTTAAAAACGATAAATCTCAGCGAGACCGGCGAGGAAAAGGCAAGCAACGTGGGCGTTCTCAATGCTGCGGGCTTTCTGCTGGGTATTCTGATCTACATGTTCGTACTCATTTACGGCATTCAGATCATGCAGGGCGTAATTGACGAAAAAACCTCGAAGATCGTAGAAGTGATTGTGAGTTCTGTGCGACCGTTTCAGCTGATGCTGGGCAAAATCATCGGCATAGCCTCGGTAGGATTACTGCAGTTTCTGATCTGGATTGTGCTGATCTCCGTGCTGTCTACGGCTGTGATGGGCTATTTCGGCGAGAAAATGCCGCAGCAGCAAATCGCGGAACAAATGGCCGGCCAGTTGGGAGGCGAGGAAGCCAAGCAGGTGGTCGAGAATCAGAACAACGAGGTGATGGAGGTATTTTCAGAAATTGGCCAGATTCCGTTCGCCAAAATCGCTTTTGTCTTTGTGTTCTTCTTCCTGGGCGGTTATTTGTTGTATGGTGCGCTGTTTGCCGCGGTGGGGTCAGCGGTTGACTCAATCCAGGAATCGCAGCAGTTTCAGTTTCCGATCACGCTGCCGCTGTTGGTGGCCTACCTGGGTTTGTTCCTCTTTATCCTGCGCGACCCGCACGGGCCGGTGAGTTTCTGGCTTTCGATCATTCCGTTTACTTCGCCAGTAGCCATGGTTGGCCGCATTGCCTTTGGTGTGCCCGACTGGCACTTGGTGCTTTCTATGGCGCTGCTGGTGATTGGATTTCTGTTCACCACCTGGATTGCCGCCCGCATTTACCGGGTGGGTATTTTGATGACGGGCACCAAAGTGAATTACAAAGTGCTGGCCAAGTGGTTTATGATGAAAAACTGATTGCAGTACGCGATGGAATCTGGAAGACCCGTGCATGCACGGGTCTTTTTTTGCTGATACCGATGGCGCCGGTAGGGCATTTTACAGAAAAAATCGAAGGTGTGGCCACCATCCGGGCGGATGGTGTTTTTCTCGCGTGAGTTCCCGATCATTGTAGTGAGATTGCTGCATGGCTACGCGTATCCTTCCCGGCATGGAGTTTTACCGCACCAATTCCAATTTGAAGTGGATCATTCTGGCTGTTTCCTCTTTGATCAGCTTCGGTTCGATTGTTTACACCGATCGGCTGGTGCGTGAACTGAAGGCCCGCGAACGCCAGGATGTGCAGCTATTTGCCCGTGCGATTGAATATGCATCGAAGGAAGATTTCAACACCAATATGGTGTTTGTAACCGAGGAGATCATCAACAAAAACAATTCAGTGCCGCTGATTCTGGCGGACGCGGAGGGGCAGGTAATTTTTGCGCGCAACGTAGAGGTTGATTCGTCGCAAAATGCCGACCGTATTCAGCAGCAGTTGCGCCGTGAGGCTGCCGTGATGCAAACCTATTACGAACCCATCATCATTGAGTTGCGCGACCCCACCCGCAACAACGAACCGTACGCGCTGCAAAAAGTGTACTACCGCAATTCGAGCCTGCTCGTACAGCTCACGGCTTTTCCGTATGTACAGCTTTCGGTGATTGCAATTTTTGCCTTTATCTCTTACCTGGCATTTAATTACTCCAAGTCGGCCGAGCAGAACCGCGTGTGGGTGGGGTTGGCGAAGGAAACCGCGCATCAGCTGGGCACCCCGCTTTCTTCGCTGATGGCTTGGGTGGAAGTGCTGCGCGATGATCCCGAGTTGAAGAAGAAGGGTTTTGTGGAAGAACTTGATAAAGACGTACGGAAGTTGCGCGTGGTAACGGAGCGTTTTTCGAGCATAGGTTCCACCCCCCAGTTGAAGCCGGAAAACATCTACCATCTTATTTCGAATGTGGTGAGCTATCTGGAGCCGCGCGTCAGTTCGAAGATTAATTTTGAAGTTTACTCGCTGAGCGAGCACATCATGGCGGCCGTGCATGCCCCCCTGTTTGAGTGGGTGATAGAAAATCTCTGTAAAAATGCCGTTGATGCGATTGGCACGAGTGGCACCGTGGCGATCAAAGTATTGCGCGGCAGCGACCGTAAAGTACTGATCGATATCTCGGATACGGGCAAGGGAATTCCGAAAGCGAATCAGGCGCGGATTTTCAAGCCGGGGTTCACCACCAAGAAGCGGGGCTGGGGCCTGGGGCTGGCGCTGGCGCAGCGCATCATTGAATTGTACCACAACGGGCGCATCTTCATCAAATCTTCCGAAGAGAATCTGGGCACCACCTTCCGGATTGAGTTAAACAGTGTCTGACGCGGACCGGTTGAACCCCACTTTCTCGAGTACGAGGTAGTCTTTTTTGGAAACCGACTGGCGCACCCACAGCTCGGCCAGGAAGCCGGTTAAAAACAACTGCATGCCGATGACTACGGCCACAAGGGCGAGATAGAAGATGGGTTGATCAGTCGCCTCTCGCTTCAGCGGGATTTTGCTCATGAACACGGCGTCCAGTTTGTCCCACAGTATTTTGATGGTGAACGCTAATCCCGCGAGGAGCGAAATCACACCCCAGGTGCCAAAAAAGTGCATGGGGCGTTTGGCAAAGCGTCCGATAAATGTCAGCGTGAGCAAATCGAGGAAACCGCGCATCATGCGCTCCCACCCGAACTTGCTGTGGCCATACTTGCGCTCGCGGTGCTCCACCACTTTCTCGGTGATCCGGGTAAACCCCGCCCATTTCGCGATGACCGGGATGTACCGGTGCATCTCGCCATATACCGTTATGTTTTTGACTACCACCTGCTGGTAGGCCTTCAGACCGCAATTGAAATCATGCAGCCGGATACCGGACATGCGGCTCGTGACGAAATTGAAAAACCGAGACGGCAGCGTTTTGGATATGGGGTCGTGGCGCTTCTTTTTCCACCCGCTCACCAGGTGCCATTTTTCTTCGGTGATTAACCGATACAATGCCGGAATTTCGTCCGGGCTGTCTTGTAAATCCGCATCCATGGTGATCACCACCTGGCCCGCAGCCGCGCGAAATCCCACCTGCAGCGCAGCGGCCTTGCCGAAATTGCGGTTGAAGCGCAACCCTTTGATGTTCTCATCTGCCGCTGCCAGTTTTTCGATCGCCGCCCAAGTGCCATCGGTGCTGCCGTCGTCTATAAAAATGACCTCATACGAAAAGCCGTGTGAGGTCATCACACGGCTGATCCACTGACTCAATTCCGGCAGGGATTCTTCTTCGTCCTTGGCGGGAATTATGAGGGAAACCTGTATTCCGGGAACTCCCATGAACGATTAGATGCCCGGAGCCGGATTTCTTTTTTGAGTAAAGAGAGCTACAACCAGTGCGATGATCGCGGCTCCAAAGGCACCCCCAAGCAAAAAGACCACCCAAAAGAATTTTTTGGTCATGTTCACCGCCATCTCGATGGCTTCTTCAGGTTGACCCGACTGCTGCATTTGCTCGGCCGTCCGGTTCCAGAGATCCTCCATGATGTTGGGGTCTACGAAGTTTGCATACACATACGTGAATAACCCACCCACAACGAGTGAAACCATGAAGGCAACAAACCCAATTCCAAACCCCTGGCCGAATGACATGAACCCATCGCCGGAGTCTTTAAAGTGCTTGTGGGCAAGAACGATAATGGTAATGGATACTGCAAAGTTCACCCAAGTATTCCAGCTTTTGAAATCACTTTGCAATGGATTTCCTCCAGCCAATGCCACAATGACCGTTAAAGCAATGGAGGCGAGCGATAAAAAAAGGCCATACCGGAGGCCATTACTGAAAACAGTTGGTTTTCCTGTAGATTCTTCCATGTTTTTTAGTTGGTTAAAGTTTCGGTTGTCTTCTCAAAATTACGGTTAAAATGATGCTAACAAAAAAACTGATCAGCAAACTCTGCCAGGCGTAGAGCGTTGCCAGATCGAATGCATGAGTATCCGCAATTGCTTTTAGATTACGTTCCAGATTCTCTTTTCCGATTTTTTCCACCACATCGGCGGGGAAGGTGGCCACCTGCTCGCGGAATAGCTGAACATATTGGGAAAGAAATTCCGGATAAACACCGGCGAAAACCCAGATGGCCGCACCGGTCAGCAAGGCGAAAATCAGCGTCAGCAACAAGCTGGCTAACATGCCTTGCCAGAAGAATAGCAGCCCGCCGTAATGACGCTCGCGCAGTTCACGCAAAGCAAAAAAAATCGCGAAGCCGAGCAGGATAATCCGAAAGTCAAAGAAAACGGGTACCAAAAAAGGATGCTTTCCAATGAAGTAAAGGGTGAGAAAGAATACGAATCCAAAACCGGCTGCCAACAGGCCAAACTTCGCCGGTATCCGTACCAGCGGCTGCCTATGCCACATCTATCCACTGTTTATGGTTATTGAAAACAGCCACAACTTTGCCAGTCATTTCTCGTCCGAGCCAGGGTGAATTTCGCGACCTCGAGAAATGGGTGCTCTCGCCAAAAGTCCAGGTACGCGCCGGATCGAGCAAGGTGAGACAAGCGCGGGTATCCTCCTGAATCGTGGGTACGTCCAGCCCCGCAATTTCACGGGGTGCGGTAGAAATTTTGTGAACAAGATCTTCCATCGGCACTTCTTCTGAGAGCGAAATGAGTTGACTGGCCACCGTTGCCAGGTTGATGATGCCGGGTTCGGCGTGGTCGAATTCTACCTGCTTGCTCTCTTCATCCTGCGGCACATGGCCCGATACCAGGACATCCAAAGTGCCGTCCTTGAGTGCTTTCAGGATTGCCTCCTGGTCGCTCTTCTCCCGAAGCGGTGGGCTTACTTTGTAATGCGTATCAAAGTCCACCAGCAGGGCATCATTCAGAAGGGCCTGATAAGTGGTGCAATCGCACGTAACCCGAAGCCCTTTACGCTTGGCAGATTTGACCAACTCGAACGATCGCGCAGCCGACAGGCGGGAAAGATGGAGGCGCCCGCCGGTATAGGCAAGCAGCTCCAGGTTTCGGAGGAGGGCCAGTTCTTCGGCCAGCCGGGGAATGCCCTTGAGGCCGAGTTGGGTGCTCATGGGGCCCTCATGCATCTGGCCAAAAAGCGCCAGCCAGTGATCTTCGGGATGATCAAGCACCAGGCCCTGGAAGCGTTGCACATATTGCAGTGCTTTCAGGAAGATGTCGGTGTGATCCAGGTGCCTCAAGCCGTCGGTAAAGCCAACAGCGCCGGCCATGTGAAGATCCTGCATGTCAGTCAATTCAGCCCCTTTTGTGTCTTTGGTGATGGCGGCAAGGGCATGCAGTTGAACCAGGCGGTTTTCATTGCCGCCGGTGATGTATTGCACGTCATTTTTTGTCTGAACTGCGGGGATTGTGTTTGGCAATAGGGCAAGATCGGTGAAACCCGCCTGCAGTGCTGTTTTGGTTAACGAGGCCAGGTCCTCCTTCCCTTCCGCACCCGGGTCGCCAGACACACAGCCCAAGTCGAACCAGCCGGGTGAGAGGTACATGCCTTTCGCCGCGATAACCCGGTCGGCCGAAAAGTTTTTATCCCCGATGTCGGTGATCTTGCCGTTCTGAACTACCACATTTTTCTCTTTGAGGTGGAACGGAGAGTGTTTATCGAGAAGTGTGGCGGCTTGAATGAGTATCTTCATGCAACGGGGTAACTCATTTGAAAAATCGAATCAACAATACTTCCGCCAACAGAAACAAGAGCGCCAGCAAGAGCGCTTGCCGCCACAGCGGTCTGCCCAAATATCTTTCTTTTATTTCATTACCGAAAGCGCCGGCATCGGCTGTTTGCAGAAACGAAACGGACGCGGAGTTGCCATACGTTTCCTGAAATGCATCAGGCTCCCAGGCGGCGAGTATGGATTCTTTTTTTTCCGGATTGAAGGCGAGCAGTCCGAGGGTGTCTGCACCATCCCAGGCATGGTAGAAGCCAGGTGCAATCTGCAAGGCGGGTAGCTCCATCATCACGCGACCGTTTTCGTACGTTTGGGCAGGTATCCATTCCTGCTTGCCCACGAGGCGAACAGGCTCTTGTGTGGATTCGTCTTCTGCCGGCAGGGTGATGATTTGCTGGCGGGTAGTGTAGTAGGGAGCTCGCTCGGCTCGCCGGTCAATGGAGGCAAGCCGGTAGAGGGTTGGGACAAACAACGCGTGGCGGGCAAAATCCGAGTCGCCATCCTGCAGGGAGGAAGCGAGAAGAAAGGAATTTCCCCTCCGCGTGAGGAAGGGGGTCTGATCTTTGAAACGCAGCAGGGCGCCTGCATCGGCACCCCACCGCAGGGATGGCGTGGCGGCAGGCATCAACAACGGGCCACTCTCCGATTCGAAAACATATTCAAAAAACGGTTGGCGCATGTCGGGTTTATCGAGCTCAGCAGGTTTGCCATCAGCCACGGCTGTCAGAGGCAATGTGGGGAACAACTCCCGCAGCGGTGCCACGTCTCCGCCCCGGGTTGGAATCAGCAGCAGCCTTCCTCCTCTCTGCTGAAAGGCCTTCAATGCCGAAAGCAAGCTGGGCTCGATACGCGGAAGTTCGTGCAGCACCACCAAGTCAGCGCGCGGTAACTCGCTGTAATCAACATTGGTAACCTGGTAGGAAACCCAGGAAAAAAGGCGGGGATTGGCATACACAGCCCGGATACGCGGCGTGGCCGCAGGCCCTTTGATTTCAACGATTCGAAGTGGCTTACGTTCGGCAAGTGTAAAGTAAAACTCGTTATCAAAACTGATGGGAAAGTCCGTGAAACTGACGATCGCCTGATTCCTACCCTGCCAACCCCCGGTGAGATCGAAGGATGTAGTTACGGAGCCCTGCGGTTCTACAGTTAGGGTGGCAGTGGCCTCCTGCCGTTGGTTGATGGTGAGCTTTACCACAAGCCCCTCCACACGCGTGTTGCCCGTGTTACGCAGTTTCACCTTCACCGAATTGGCTTCATTTACTGCCGCAAAGGGACGATCGAGGTAGAGCGTATCAACAAAGATATTTCCCGTTTTTTGCAGCGGCACCTGCACCAGGTGCCAGTGACGAGTTGAATCGAGAAAGAAACCATCAGTACCCCAGGTTGACTGTTGGAAATCCGAAATCCAGAACACATCCTCTGACCCTGCAGAAGAACGAATGCGCGAGGCAATATCAGAGGCGGACCTAAATACCGGGGTCAGGCGAACGGAGGCCAGCGCATCGGCTACCTCCACCTTACTTTTAAACGTGTTGGAAAACGGAGCGAAATCATTCGTCATGAGGCGAAACCGCGTATCCGGAGGAAAAGTGGCGAGCAGTTGCCCCGCCATTTGTATGGCGGCATCCAATGCCCGTGTCTTCTCCGCCACCGGAGCCGACATGCTCAGGGAGTTATCCAGGTAAATGATCTTGTTGCGGGCTTTTGCACCTTCGAAGGCCGCCGGCAGAAAGGGCTGGGCGAAGGCCACCACCAGGAAAAACAGAAACAACAGCCGGGCCGCCAGCACCAGGAGTTGTTTGAGCTTTTGCTTTTTGGTGGTCTCCTCGCTGAGCTGCTGCAACAACCGCGTATTCGAAAAATAAATCCGGATGGTCTTTCGAAAGTTGAACAGGTGAATGATTACCGGGATGGCGAGTGCAGAAAGGGCCCACAGAAACAACGGGTACGCAAAACTCATTGTTACAAAAGTAGAAAATAAAGCCGCACCGTTGCAGCACCACACCTGAACCTGCACGCGCGAACGAACCCTGAGATAATCGCAACGAAGAAGCCAGGAAGTGTGCTTTTTAGAGGAGATGGAAGCCGGCTTGGTGGGGGCGTCTAAACGGATTGCAATCACAACCCGACCGACCTCGGGGCCTCGAAGAAAAAAACTTCCCCTGAAAACCCGTTTTGGTGAGTGGCAGGAGCTGCGCTAGCGGGAAAAGTATCGGGGCTTCA
>CANGUI010000022.1 GCA_947457025.1 Flammeovirgaceae bacterium
CGGCCATTCGGATCGTATCGCTGATCAAATTCCTCCACCCATTTAGCATTTGCCTGGCGGCAGATGCGTACACCCTTTATCGCTTCATTACGCCGGGGTGGAAAGTTCACATTCAGCGCAACACCTTTCGGGAGCCCTTTCTTCAGTACCTGTTGGGTGATGCGCTCAACGTACCCGGGCGTATGCGAAAAATCCGCGCCGTGACCGTAATCGCAAAGCGAAAAGCCGATTGCAGGTGTACCTTCGATGGCGCCCTCAATGGCGGCTGACATCGTACCCGAATAGAGCACGCTGATGGACGTGTTGCTGCCGTGGTTGATGCCGCTGACCACCACGTCCGGTTGCCGGGAACCGCGCAGCACAAAATGGCGGGCCATCTTCACACAGTCTGCCGGTGTGCCCGAACATTCAAAGGCTTTTACTCCCTCAAAAATGGAGACTTCTTCGAGCCGCAGCGTGTCGCCCACGGTTATCGCATGGCCCATGCCACTCTGCGGACTATCGGGTGCCACCACGATTACCTCTCCAATTTTCTTCATAACATCCACCAGGTTTCGAATGCCACGCGAGGTGATGCCATCATCGTTTGTTACCAGAATCAACGGTTTCATGGGGTTTGGATGGTTAGTTGAACGGCAAAGAAAGAAAATCCAGCCGACAGATCAGCACGTGGAATGCCCGGGTTGAACTCTGCCGCCTGGCCACATTCCTTATTTAAACAGCGAGTTGTAGTAGCCGATGATGCGTACCAGATCGTACTTCTCATCGAAGTCGAGTTTGTTGCTTTTTGCGTAGCGCTGTACTTCATCGGCGTATTTGCCCATCAATTGCAGCCATTCGCCTTTCTTGGCGCTCTCCACTGCTACGATCGTCCCGTTGTCGCGCATGATAAAATATTTGTACACCAATACCAGGCGCGTGTAGGTGCCGTAGAAAAAATACGGTGACGATACGGTGCGGTACTCCAGCGCTTCGCGTGCCAGGAGGGTGATTTTGCCTTCCTCCAGTAATTCAAAAAAGATCGGAGCTTTATAGCCACCCGTTGGCGAGTATGGCAACGAGTAGACCTGGCGGTAGCGCTTTACCGTGGCATCAAATATTTCGTAAAACAGTACTTTGCGCGCGGTGTAGGCTTCGATCTTTCCACTCTGATTAAGTTGCACCAGGTCATTTTGAAAATCGTATTTCAGGGAACCGCGCAAGGTATCTCCCGAATCGAGCACGACTTTCCCTTCATGCCAAAGTTCGAAAGGCCACTCCTGTGCGGTAGCCAGGTGGCCCACAACCATCCAACAAAGGAAAAAAAACCTCGTCATTTATCCTTAAGAATGCTGTGGCCCAGCTTATCCCGCTTGGTGAGCAGATAACGTTCGTTGTGCGGGTTAGGTTTGATTTCGATCGGAACATTTTCCACAATCTCAAGCCCATAGCCCATCAGGCCAACACGTTTCTTGGGGTTGTTGGTGATCAGCCTGATCTTGGCTACCCCCAAATCGTTGAGAATCTGAGCCCCGATGCCGTAGTCGCGATGGTCCATATCAAACCCCAGCTGCAGGTTGGCTTCCACCGTATCCAGGCCCTGCTCCTGCAAGCGGTAAGCCGTAAGCTTGTTCAGCAGCCCAATGCCACGACCTTCCTGCTTCATGTATAACACCACCCCTTTGCCCGCTTGTTCCACCATGCGCATGGCATTGTGCAGCTGCGTACCGCAATCGCAGCGGCACGAACCAAAAATATCACCGGTAACACACGAAGAGTGAACACGAACCAGCACGGGCTCGTGCGGCTCCCAGGACCCTTTCGTGAGGGCGAGGTGGACTTCACCCGTATCCACCTGTTCGTAGGCCACGAGGTGGAAGTTGCCATGTTCGGTAGGCATGTTTACATCCACGTGCCGGCGAATCTGCGATTCCTTCTTCATGCGGTAGCCGATCAGATCTTTGATCGTTACCAGCCTAAGGTGAAAGCGGTCGGCCACCGCCCGCAGGTCGGGCAACCGGGCCATGCTGCCGTCTTCATTCATAATTTCTACGAGTACGCCGGCGGGACGAAAGCCCGCCAGGCGCGCAAAGTCAATCGCCGCCTCGGTATGGCCGCTTCGGCGCAACACGCCTTCTTTTTTGGCTTTGAGTGGGAAAATATGGCCGGGCCGGCCCAACTCATCGGGCTGCGTTTTCGGATCACACAGCGCACGAATTGTTTTGAATCGGTCATGGGCCGAAATGCCCGTGGTGCAGCCGTGACCAATGAGGTCGACCGAGACGGTGAAGGGAGTTTCGAATGTGGCCGTATTCTTGCCCACCATCAGTTCCAGCCCTAGTTCTTCGCACCGGTCTTCAATCAACGGCGCACAGATCAGGCCGCGTCCATGCGTGGCCATGAAGTTCACAATTTCAGGTGTGATGCACTCGGCTGCGCAGATAAAATCCCCTTCATTTTCGCGGTCTTCATCGTCTACCACGATAATCACCTTGCCATTCCTGATGTCCTCGAGGGCATCTTCTATTGTATCAATTGCAATTCGTTGGCTCATGTTCGGTTATTCAACAAAAAAACGGGTTGTTCTGTTCCTATCGCGCCACCACAATGCCAAGCACTCCGGCCAGCTCGCGCTCCGCACGCTTCAGGCCTTCCTGGCTGATCAGCAAATTATCCAATTCCTCATACTGTCGTTCAGACTCGGCTTTCCGGATCCGCAGCAGGTTTTCATCCATCATCTTTTGCACCACCCGGAACTTCAGCCGGATTACGTTGGTGAGCGCCAGTTGGTCGAGCACTTCTTTTTCTTTCGGAATATAGATCTTGTACTTGTCGCCCCAGTGCTGGCTGATATCGTACCGGTTAGTAACCAGTTCGGTAACCATGCGCTTCACCGCCTCCGAGCCTTGCCGGATGAAAAAGTCGCTGGTGGGCAATGCGCCCCCGGGATTACGGAAATGGTGGTAGATCTCGCGCAGTGCATCGTGCGTAAATTCCACGTCCTCCAGTTCCTGCAGCAGAAAGTCGGCCATATTTTGCTCGCGGAGTTGCTGGTCGGCATAGTTCAGCAGGAGGCGGATTGTTTCGCGCTCCTGGTAGAAAACCATGGATTGCGGATCAACGCGCGTGGACACGGGTTCCTCAATGGCTTCCGCGGGAATGGGTTGCTCCGGCTGCTCCCGTAACTTCTCCTGCTGCTTTTTGCGCCGGTCGTGAATAAGAATTTTGTTCAGCTCCGTAAGCAGAACCGCTTCTGAAATTTTGAGTTGCTGGGCAGTTTCCTGGATATAAACCGACCGCTTCACCGGATCGGGTATGACAGAAATCGTGGCAACAATTTCCTTAATCGACTCAGCCTTTCGGATGGGGTCACTACCGGCTTCTGTGGCATATAGATTCGATTTGAAACTCACGAAATCCTGCACCCGATCCTTGAGAAATTGTTGAAACTCGGACGTGCCTACCTTACGCGAATAGCTATCGGGGTCTTCGCCATCGGGAAACAACAGCACCCGCACGTTCAGGCCACTGCGTAAAATCATGTCGATTCCACGCAGCGCCGCCTTGATGCCCGCCGCATCGCCATCGAACAGAACCGTGACGTTTTCGGTATAGCGCTTAATCAGGCGAACCTGTTCATCGGTGAGTGCCGTGCCGGACGAAGCAACCACGTTCTCCACACCGGCCTGATGCAGAGAAATCACATCGGTGTAGCCTTCCACCAGGTAGCAGTTGTCGGCATTACGGATGGCGTTCTTACCTTGAAACAGGCCGTAGAGCACATTACTCTTACGATAAATTTCTGTTTCGGGTGAGTTAATGTACTTGGGTTGGTTTTTATCGGTACCTAGGATGCGGGCACCAAACGCCAGTACTTTACCCGAGATGTTGTGGACGGGAAAAATTACGCGGCCGCGAAACCGGTCATAGCTGCCGCCATCATCTTTTTTCACCACCAGCCCGGCCTTTTCCATCAGTACCGGATTGTAGCCCTGGTGGATCATCTCCTTTTGCAAGTGATCCCAGCCATTCAGCGCATAACCCAATTCAAATTTCCGAATGGTAGCATCCGTAAACCCCCGTTCGCGGAAGTAGCTCAGCCCGATAGCCTGCCCCTCCTCAGTCTCATATAATTTGGACACAAAGAAATCTTTGGCGAAGTTCATGAGAATGAACAACGACTCCCGCTCGGTTTGCGCCATGGTTTCTTCCGCGGTCATGGCCTCTTCGCGGATTTCCACGCCGTACTTTTTGGCCAGGTGGCGGATGGCCTCCAGGTAAGCCATGCCCTCGTGTTCCATCAGAAACGTGATGGAATCGCCGCCCTTGCCGCTGCTGAAATCCTTGAAGATGCCTTTGGAGGGCACCACAAAAAACGAGGGCGTCTTTTCGTTCGAAAACGGGCTCAGTGCCTTGTAGTTCTGACCCGATTTTTTCAGGGATACGTAATCACTTACGACATCCACGATGTCCATCCGGCTTTTCACTTCTTCTATGGTATCGCGGGAAATCACGGGGAAATGGAACCCCAAAGATACTTTTTTGTTTAGAGCATCAGTGGGGATTAAAAATTATCTCAAAAACAGGTTTCTGCCTGTGAATCAGTTAATTTGCGACTTGGTTTTACGCGGTACATGAATTATACGACGGACGATATTTTGCGCGCATTAGGCACAGTGAACGACCCCGACCTGAAGCAGGATCTGGTGAGCCTCAACATGGTGCGGGATGTGACCGTGAAGGGTAATCAGGTTTCGTTCACGGTCGTGCTCACCACACCAGCCTGCCCACTCAAAGAAAAAATCCGCCAGGACTGCGAAGATGCGGTGCGCAAGGCCGTGGGGCAGGATGTACGTATTCAGATCACCATGAGCAGCGCCGTAACGTCGGTGCGCGAGAATGCACCGCTATTACCGCAGGTAAAAAATATTGTAGCCATTGCCTCCGGCAAAGGGGGCGTCGGGAAATCCACCGTTACTTCAAATCTGGCCGTAGCATTGGCTCAGGCGGGTGCAAAAGTGGGGCTGATTGATGCGGATATATTCGGGCCTTCCATTCCGGTGATGTTCAACTGTGAGCAGGAACAGCCGGAGGTGCGCCAGGAAAACGGAAAGAACATCATCCAACCCCTCGAGCAGTACGGCGTGAAGTTGATTTCAATCGGATTTCTGACGCCGCCCGATAGTGCGGTGGTGTGGCGCGGGCCCATGGCAAGTTCAGCCCTGCGGCAATTCATCAGCGATACCGCGTGGGGCGAGCTCGATTATCTGCTCATCGACCTCCCCCCAGGCACGAGCGACATTCACCTGACTCTTGTGCAGACCGTTCCGGTGACGGGTGCCGTGATCGTCACCACGCCGCAAAAAGTGGCCCTGGCCGATGCGATCAAAGGGGTAGCTATGTTCCGGCAGGCGCAGATCAACGTGCCTGTGCTGGGGGTCGTAGAGAACATGGCCTATTTTTCGCCGGAGGAACTGCCGGACAACAAATACTACATTTTTGGAAAAGAGGGCGGACAAAAACTGGCAGACAAGTTTGGGATTCCGCTGCTGGGGCAGATACCCCTGGTGCAATCCATCCGCGAAAGCGGCGACAGCGGCCTGCCGGCCGTACTGAAGGGAGGCCCTTCAGCAGTTGCTTTTCAGGCACTGGCCGAAGCTCTGGCCCGGCAGATTGCAATCCGCAACGCCAGTCTGACGCAAACAAAACGCGTGGAGATAACCACTGCATAAAGCTGATGGCCGCCATACATCTTCCCACAACCGACCTGCGCAAACGCATCGAAGCATCGCTCGATACGATCCGGCCCTATCTGGAGGCCGACGGTGGCAATGTGCGAATAATTGAACTGACTGGTGAGCAGATTTTGCGGCTGGAATTTACCGGCACCTGCAGTACCTGCCCGATGTCGGCCATGACCTTCAAAGCCGGTGTGGAGGATGCCGTTAAGAAAGCTGTTCCCGAAGTTAAGGCAGTTGAGGTGGTGAACCTCACGCCGGTTCATTGAGCCACGTGGTTACAAACTGCACGTACGGCGCATGCAGAAAGGATGTTACCGGATGCATATTGCTACAAGTTCGCCTGGGTATCAACATGAATAGAGGGTGGCTCGCGGTTGGGTTGATCATGCTGCTGGCGGTTTTCAGAGCCGACGCGCAGGAACGCTGTGGCTTCGATGCCCGCGAACAACAGCGCCGCGGCGAAACAGCAAAAGATTTTGAGCGTTGGATGGCCGAGCGCCTGCAAGCAGGCCAGATGTTTCAAGCTGCCCGCACCCAGGGCAACGTCCGGATTCCGGTTGTTGTCCATGTCATCCACAATGGCGAAGGAACTACCAGCTACATCCCGAAGGCCCAGGTGCTGTCGCAGATGAAAGTACTGAATCAGGATTTTCAGCGCCTCAATGCGGACCGGATTCTTACACCCGCTGTCTGGCAACCGATCGCGGCCGGTATGGAGATCGAGTTTGTGCTGGCCCGGCGCGACCCGCTGGGGCTTGCTACCGATGGCATTGTTTACACACGAGGCCTGAAAGCCAGCTACGACCTGCTGCAGGACGAAGCCCAGTACAAAGAGCTGAGTTACTGGCCGGCGGAAGAGTACCTGAACGTATGGGTGGTGCCTACGCCGGCGGCCTCCAGGCTGATCGGATTGGCCTCCTTTCCCCAATCGTCCACGTTACCGGGTCTGGAGGAAGCAAATCTCAACCGCCGCACGGATGGCGTCGCGGTAGATCACAAAGTCTTTGGCTCAAGTGATGACGGGCCGTTCGTGCTGGATTCGCGGTTCAATAAGGGCCGCACGCTGACACACGAGGTTGGGCACTTTTTTGGCTTGCGCCACATCTGGGGCGACGTGGGCGGCTGCAACGGCACCGACTATGTTGACGACACCCCGCGCAGTCCTTCCGCCACACGCGGCTGCCCCAATCATCCGGTCAATAACAGTTGTTCTGCCCAGACGATGTTTCAAAACTACATGGACTTGTCGGACGACCCCTGCATGAACCTGTACACAGCCGGACAAGTTGCCCGGATGAACGTTGTGTTGCAGAGCAGCCCGCGCCGGGCGAGCCTCACGACCTCACCCGGTGCCACGGCACCAACGCGCGTGGAAAACGATCTGATTGCGCTGAGCTGGCAATCGCCGAGTGCCCATGAATGTTCAGGCTCGCTGCCGGCTACGATCAGTGTCCTTAATGCGGGTCGAAATACCGTTCAGTCTGCTGCAATCCGGGTCACCGTTGATGATGTGGTTGTGGAAACGCGAACCATCCCACTTACGCTCGACACGCTGAAAACCGCGACCATCACATTGAACCCGCTGGCGCTGCCCACGGCTGGCTCTTTTGTGGTGGCCTACGATGTTATCGCCGTCAACGGTGTGGCAGACGGCAACAGCAGCAATAACAAAAAAAGTCTAACCGTACAGGTGGAAACGCCAATCGCGCCCGCGCGGATATTTGATTTTGAAAATGGCTCACAGGGATGGAAAGTCCTGAACCTCAACAATGACAGCTTCTCCTGGGCCCGCAAACTTGCCCCGCTTTCAGCCCCTTCCAATCAGGCATTTTCGTCCGACTTCTACAATAATCAGTCGACCGGATCACGCGATTTGCTGCTGAGCCCGGTCCTGGATTTCGCGGCGGTCAACAGCATTGTGTTCCGATTTGACCGCGCCTATGCCCGGTTCCCGGGCAACAATCTCGATACGCTGATGGTGGTTTTTTCGCCCGGCTGTGCAGTAGATGTCGAACGTCTTGAAGTGTTGACCCGCAAGGCGGGGAGTGCGCTGGCCACGGTTTCGGATACGGGCGCCCCCTTCACTCCCAATGGCCCGGGCCAATGGACAAAAGATATTGTTGCCGCCTCGAACCTCGCCGGCCGTATTCGCGGACGGGTGGGGTTTTTAGCCGTGAACGGGAATGGGAATAATCTCTATGTTGACAACGCTGAAGTGATTGCGGGCACTGTCAATGATTTGGCTTTAGTGGCGGTGGAAAGCCCGGCGGCCGTCTTTTGCCGGACACAGGTGCAGCCGCGCGTGGTGGTGCAGAACCTTGGCACACAAACGGTGAGCCGCGTAGAAATTACAACAACCGTTAACGGCACCACGCGTGTACAGCTTTTTCAGAATCTGAACTTCGTGCCGGGTGAAACCCGTGTACTCACGCTCAATGCGCTCAATCTCAACGTGGGCCAACAGTCTGCTCAACTCAGTATCGCCAACCCAGATCAGGCCACAGACGAAGTGCCCGCGAATAATACGCAGTCGCGCGTGTGGGTGGTAAATTCACAGGAAGACCGCATCCCGCTGCGCGAGCAGTTTGAAACCGGCTTCGGTAAATGGGCAATCCAGGCCGAAGCGGGCCAAACCGCGTGGGCGCGCACCGGTACCAACTTCGGCCTCTCGGCATTCTATGCGAAAAACGCACGCGCTGGCGCACAGGCCTGGCTCGTGTCGCCTGTGCTCAACCTGAAAAATTTTGATCAGGCTGCCGTCTTCTTTGACGTGAGCTACGCCCGCACGGCATCCGCCAAAGATAACCTGAAGGTGCTGGCATCGGAAGATTGCGGCATCACGTACAGTCGACTGCTGTACAATCAGTCGCTGGATGAAATTTCCGTAGCCAATAGTACCATCACCTGGATACCTGTTGCGGCGTCTGACTGGAGGCGGCAGTCCATTGACCTCACCGAGCTGGCGGGCAAAGAAAACATCCGGCTGGCCTGGGTGGTTACGAACGACAACGGCAACAACGTTTACCTCGACAACATCGAGTTCTTCATCAGCCATGATCCGGAGCCTCCCCGGATTGACCGGATCTTCGTGGTCTATTCCAACCCGGCCAATCCGTTCGAGCAATTCATCACCTTCAATCTGCCCGACCGCGAGACTCTTCACTTGCAGGTCATCAATGCCATGGGGCAGACCGTTCTGGCGAATACGCTGCCCGACGTGCTCAACCAAACATATACGCTGGATTTTAACCACCTCAGCACCGGCGTATACATTTTACGACTATCCACGCGAAAGGGGTGGTACTCCGCGCGGATACTCTTGGGCAAATAAGATTCGGCCCGCATCACAAATGGTGATCTACCCGTATATTTGACCCACTGGTTTCTTAGTATGGCACGTACCCGGGTGGCTGTTTTGTATGGTGGACAATCTGTTGAACACGGAGTGTCGATTAATTCGGCCCGAAACATTGGTCAATACCTCGACCGTGAGCGCTTTGACCCTGTTTTCATTGGCATAACGCCAACCGGCGGATGGTACCACACGCCAACGGTAACAAAGCATATCGAGCAGGGCAGTCCCCTCTCCGTTCGACTAACCGGAAAAGGTTCATGGATCACTTCGGCTGGAGTCTCGCTCGAAGTTGATGTCGTTTTTCCGGTATTGCATGGCACCGGCGGTGAAGATGGCACCGTGCAGGGCCTACTCGGTGTTATGGATTTGCCCATGGTAGGCACCGGCGTACTGGGCTCCGCGCTTTGTATGAATAAGCGAATTGCCAAGCAATTACTGGAACGCTTTGACGTGCCCGTTGTTCCCTACCGGGTTTTGTACCGCACAGACCCGGCTCCCGACTTCCGCGAGTTGGTGAACGCTGTTCCCGTGCCTTTTATGGTGAAAGCAGCCAACCTTGGCTCCTCGGTCGGAGTATCCAAAGTACGCGACGCCGCCTCCTACGACGCGGCCCTGGCCGATGCTTTTCAATACGATGATACCGTGTTGATAGAAGAGTTTGTCAACGCCCGCGAAATTGAATGTGCCATCCTCGGCAATGATCCCCCGGAGGCCTCGCTGCCCGGTGAGATTGTGATGAATCCGAAATACGAATTCTATACGTTTGATGCCAAGTATGTGGATCCGGATGCCGTGTCGATTGTTGTGCCCGCCGTGCTTAGTGCCGATGAAACTGCAACCATTCAATCTCTCTCCCTGCGCGCCTACCAGGTGTTGCAATGCCAGGATTTTGCCCGAGTGGATTTGTTCCTCACTCGCGACGGACGCATTTACGTGAACGAAATCAACACCATACCCGGCTTCACCAACTCGAGCATGTATCCGATGATGTGGCAGGAGCGTGGCATCGCCTTCAGCGACCTGATCACCCGGCTGATCGACTGTGCGCTGAACCGGTACCAAAAAAACCGCGACCTGCGCCGGGATTTCTCCTCTAACCTGACGTACTGACCAAATGAGCGGCAACCAGCAGAACACCGGAAACACATGAAGTGGCTGGCCTGGTTTCGTCAGGGTACCCTGCAGTCGGTAGTACTTAATGTAATAGCTGCCTGCTCCGTGCTGGTCGTACTCGGAGCCCTATACTTTTATCTATATCTGCCCGGCGCAACCAACCACGGCGAGACAATCACCGTGCCCGACCTGACAGGCATGAAGCACGCGGAACTGGAGGCCTTCCTGAGCCAGCTTGACCTGCGCCTTGAAGTGAATGACAGCTCCTATTCCGAAGAACAGGATCCTCTCACTGTCTTGCGCCAGTTTCCGCACGCCGGCATGCAGGTAAAAGAGGGGCGAAAAATCTTTGTCACCCTCAACCGCGTCACGGCACCCACCGTGCCACTGCCCAACCTGGTAGACGGCTCGCGTATGAACGCCGAACTAGTGCTGAAAAGCAATGAACTTCGCACCGGCCGCATCATCCTGGAGCCCAGCCCGATGCTGAACCTCGTTCGCGAAATGCGGTACAAGGGTCAGCCCATTGAGGCGGGTACACGGATTCCGAAAGGCTCGTATATAGACCTCGTGGTTGGGGATGGGAACGGCCCGGCCGATTTCACCATCGGCACGCTTGTGGGCGACACGTATGAACGGGCCTTGTTCAAACTGTCGGGCTGGAGTCTGCACCTCGGTGAGGTACACATTCCGGACGATGTGGACACTACGGGACAGGAAAATTTCGTTTTCAGGCAGTATCCGCTGCCCGGTGACAGTGTACGTGTGGGCGACCCCGTAGAACTGTGGCTCGCGCCGAAGGGATACGTACCGAAAGATGAAGACAGCAATTGAAGGCCAGTAGACTTTTAGTGGCATACCTTATGAGCCTCGCCCTTCCGGGTTTTGGTCAATGGCGCCTGGTGCCCCTCGAGCGGCTACCCGAAGTGCGGCCAACGGCGGCTTCCGCCCGCACTACCTCCACGTCGCTCACGCTTCCCTTCTGGGATGATTTCTCTTTTGCGAGCAACGCTGTACCAGTACCGCAGTTGTATTGCGCACGGCAGTCGGTGTGGGTAAACAGCAGCATGGGCATTCGGCCGCCCTCTGTGCGGGTAGCCACATTTGACGGTCTCGACAGCCTCGGGCGACCATATAGCGTGAATGACGTGCTGGCGAAAGGTTTTGCCGACCGTCTCACCTCCTGGCCGATCCGCCTGGATCAGGTACCGGCGGCCGAGCGCACAACTGTTTATTTCAGCTTTTTCTATCAATTCCGCGGCAAAGGCGAACCACCGGATGAGGGGGATGTCTTGAATCTTTATTTCCGCACCGCCAGCAACGAGTGGGAGTTGGTCTGGTCCATTGAAAACCGGGGCCAGCTCGCTACCGACCGTTTTGTGCAGGTACTGCTCCCTGTTGCCGGCGAACGTTTCTTTCATGACAAGTTCCAGTTTCGGTTTCAAAACTTCGCGCGCCTGTCCGGGCCGTATGATACATGGCACCTCGACTACATCTACATCAACAAAGGCCGCACCAACACCGACACCAGCTATCCTGACCGCACGGTGGTCTCTCAGCTTGGTTCGGGGCTGCTTACCTACTCAGCCATGCCCTACCGCCATTTTCTGCGCGCCAGCAAATTGCCAGTGGCGCCCTCGCGGTTTACGATCTACAACCTGCGGGCGGGCAACCTGCAACCGCTCAACTATAACCTGAGAGCCAACATCCGCACATTCAAGAGCAGTACAGCCAACACACAATCGCTGTTGCTCGACAGTGCACAGTCGGTGGGTGCGCTGAACGGCTTTGAATTTAAAACCGTATCAACTGTGCGCACGCCACCCGGCGCACTGTTCGATGCAGGTGCCGACTCAGTGCGGTTGGGTTTTGTGCTCACCCTTAATTCCGCTGACAACATTCCGATCACGGAGCCACAGGGTGACTACACGCCAAATTTTAGGCCCATAGATTTTCGCCGCAACGACACCGTACGCCTCACCCAGATGCTAAGTAACTATTATGCTTACGATGACGGCGTAGCCGAATACGGTGCTGCCCTGAACCAGGCCGGCGCTCAGGTGGCGTACCAATATGATCAGGAAATAGCCAGCGATACGATTGTCGCGGTGGATATTTATTTTCCCCGATTCGGGGATGAAACGCAGCAGGTGATCACCCTGCAAATCTGGAATAGCCTGAACAGCTCGCCCATTCACCAACAGGTGGTTAGTGTAGAGCGATCGCAGAACAATGAATTGCGCAGGCGTCGGTTATCCGTGCCCATCATTGTGGGTAAGCGATTTTTTATTGGCTGGCGACAAACATCTGCTGCCGTGATAGCCGTGGGCCTTGATAAAGACAATGACTCAGACCAAAAGATTTTTGTTAACACCAACGGCACCTGGGAATCGGACAGCCAGTTGAACGGTAGTTTAATGATGCGCCCGGTCTTCGGCCGTGGCACTGGTGCGCTGCCCACGGTTGGCCTTCCGGATACTGCGGAGACAGCCGTTTTTCCCAATCCCTCGGGTGGCGTTTTTTTCCTGCCGCCAGACAGCCGCGTGCACACCCTACACACGATCTGGGGGCAGCCAGTGCGTTACGAAGTGCAGTCAACCGGTAATCACACCTCGGTAGAGGTGCTCGAAGCTGGAGCCGGATTGGTGATTATCCGATACGAAGCAGCGGGAGTGCTGCGGTCTGCGAAGGTATTGATTCAACCGGGCCGATGAGCCGGATGTCAATGGGTTGAGGAGAGAAGGTGAGGATAAAGATCACCAGCATGATCCAACCCAGCCATTGGCGACCTCGGCTTAGCGGCACCTCCACTTCCGCCGGCGGATGCATCACACCAAAACGCCCGATCACCACCAGAAACAGCAGCCAGCCGGAGTAGCCCATCACACCCGGAATAAAAAAAGCGATAGCATACTGAACCGCAAACAGAAGCAGCGCATACATGAGCGTGTCTTTCGGGCTTTGCTTTAAACCGGTGAAGGCGAGGTAGAGCAATCCCACATAGAGCGGAATGTCCCACAGCAAATCTTCTAATGGCTGGAACGGGGAAACCCATCCCAAACCCGAGTAAAACAAAAAGGCCACGAAGATGGTAGTGGCCACCATGCGGTGCCACCGGAAGCCAACCAGGCCGTAGAGAATATGGCCACCATCTAACTGGCCAATGGGCAGCAAGTTGATATTGGTAAACACGAGGGCGAGGAAACCCGCGAACAGAAGTGGGTAGTGCATCATCTCATGCGGATTGGGAATGCGCGCAGGATCTGCAAACAGCGTTTCGA
>CANGUI010000023.1 GCA_947457025.1 Flammeovirgaceae bacterium
ACCTCCTCCGTTGCGGGTTTTGGTTTATATACCCAGCGTTTTTCCATGCTTTTAATCCACTACATCGAAGTATAATTGGCCGGCTTTACCAGCAATGCCACCGGTACCGGCGTTTCCTTTCATTCCGCGTCTACCTTCTTTGCCATCCGGAGACATGCCTGGGGCGCCACCCTGGCCGGCGAATCCGCCTCGCCCTGCGCCACCTCCAAAATTCCGCACAATCAGTTTTCGGTTTAGCTGTTCCTGCAGGTTGGAACAACCTTTACATACTACGGTTAGCGTACCACCCTGACCACCATTGCCTCCGGTTGAACCATTGCCCCCTTTGCCTCCATTTCCACCGGCACAGCCGATTGTTCCGTTGCCACCGTCGCCGCCATCACCGCCGTTGCCACCGTCACCGCCGTTGCCACCATTGAGGGTGATCTCCAGGGTGCCATTCAGGTATACGTTTTTCAGATACAGCGAAAGAATGCGCCCATCAGTACCATGAGAGCCCCCAGTGCCCGACCGCCCCGGACCTCCGTCTGCACAGGGTCCTCCGGGACTAACACCTTTTCGCCCGGGGTTTCCGGGAGTTCCGGTCGCGCCGCGACCGATGATGCGGCACCCATTGCCGATGGATACATAGGCGGCATGCAGGAAATATTCTTTCTTTTCTTCCGGCAACACCATGACGGAGGAATCTGCCATCATAAGCGTGTCCGTTACAAGAATATCTGTGCCCCGAAGAACATATTCCTGCTTTGCCGCCAGCTCAAGTTTGTCGAGGCGCACTTGCCCCTGAACGCAGAATGCCCAGAGCAAGAGCATCGAACTTCCTATAATTTTTGGATTCATTTTTTTTGCAAGCAAGAGAGCGAAGATAACCCGCAGCCAACAAAAAAACCCGCGCGCAGCAGGTTTAAATGTGTACCAATGAAAAAGCCTTAATTTTTTACTGGCTTGTCGCCCACCACGCCCTCCAACACATCCTTGATGTCCACACGCTGCCCGTCTTTGTAGGGAACAATCCAGGCATCCTTAACGCCCATGTCTCGAAGATACTTTTTAAAGGTATCCGCTTCCCAGTAGTCGCGGAAAATGCCGATGGTAATTTTTTGCGGTTCGGAATCTTTACCAACTTCTCCACCAAAGTTTGGGTTGTTGTCAAAGTACTTTGAAAGATCTTTATTCTTGAAGGCTCCAATCTGTACCCGAAACACCACGCCCTTGGAAAAATCCATCGGGTTTACCGGGGGCGCTGCCTTTAGTTGTTCGAGTTCGGCTCTTGTTGCGCTGAGTTGAGATCGCATGCTATTCATCTGGGTTTCAAGCTCACCGATGCGGGTATCCTTGTCGCTGATGGTGGATTGCATCTGCTTGACCTGGGTGTTGAGCTTACCAACTGTATTGTCGGCCGTTTGTTTCTCTTCTGTTAGTTGCTTCAGGTTGGTGGGGTTTTTGGCATACTCTTTCGCTTTGCGTTTCCACTCTTTTTTTTCCTGTTTGGAAAGCTGCGCGAATACCAATGTGCCGGAAAAAATGAAAGCCAGGCAGACAAAAAATAGTTTTGTTTTCATCGATGTCAGGTTATTTAATGGATAAAGGTAGTAAAAAATCCGTTTTACCCGGAACGGTATTCGCCGCAGGCTGATTCAGGCAGCGGTTTAGCAGAGGTGTTGGCATATGGAATTATCACGGTTCAGTTTCGCCATTCACCCGTTCCGGAGGGGTTGATGAGCGATATACCATTTCGCGATGTTCCGAGACCAAAAAAAGGGCTGCCCTTTTTTCGCCATGCAGGCGTGGGGGCAGCCCTTCAGCCAGGTTCTAAAAATCTATTTCTTTTCGGCCGCTTTTGCCTTCGCAAAATCACCCGCCTTGATGATGTTCATGCTCTCCGGCTTCAGGTGTTTCCTCACAGCGGCATTGATCTGTTCGGGTGTAAGTTGCTCCACTTTCTTTTCGAGGGCCTCATCCCAGGAGAGATCCCGTTTGATGAACAGATAGTTGTTCAGCGAACCTGCCAGGCTACGGTCTTGGGCCCGGGTAACGGTACGGCCTTGCAGCCACCCGGATTTCGCAGCTGTAATTTCCTCGGCAGTGAATCCTTCCTTCACCACTTTTTCGATCTCCTCGCGGTATGCCTTTTCGAGTTTCTCCACATTCTCGGGCGCGTAGATGGCAAATGCGAAGAAAGACCCTACCGGGTCGAGGGCCCCGGCACTGAACTGCGATCCGACCCCGTAGCTGAGGCCATCCTTCTGGCGAATACGGGTAGCCAGCCGCGAGTTCAAGAAGCCTCCTCCGAGCATGTAATTCCCGAGCACCAGAGCAGGGTAATCGGGGTTGTCATCGCGGAACTCAAAGTTGTAGGCCGCCACAAAAAAAGCGTTGGCCTTATCCGGAGTTTCGATTGATTCGTTAACCGTGGGGACGGGCAGGGCGGTGTTGGCAATGCGTGTAAAGGGCTGCGGACTCTTCCAGCTACCAAATATGTCAGCGGCGAGTGTTTTGATTTCGTTTGCATCAAAATCTCCTACCACAGCCATGGTGGCGTTGTTTGCGCCATAGAAATCCTGATAGAATTTCTTGGCCTCCTCCACTTTCAACGCTTTCAATTCGGCCACGTCTTCGTCAAATGTACCCACATAGCGGGGGTCTCCTTTCTTGTAGGGGGAAATGTGGCGCTGGATGCGGTTGAAGGCGATGGCTTGGGGTTCGCTTCGGTTTGCTTCAATGCCAGCCAGTTCTTCGTTTCTGGCCTTGTCGAATTCATCAGCCGGGAACGCGGGGTCGCGGAGAACTTCGCCCAGCAGTTTCATCGTCTCCACCAGATTGGGACGTGTTGTGGTGATGGTGATAAAAGCCTGAGATGCGCCGCCCCCGATGAATACATTTGCTTTCAGGCGATCGAACTCGTCTTTTATTTGTTGACGGGTACGCTTGCTGGTTCCTTTGTTGAGCATGCTGGCCGCATACTGGCCGGCCTTTGCCCGGCCCTGTAATGATTTCTCATCACCGAAGCGGAGTGTGATGGTCGCTTCAACCGACTTTCCCCGGGTTTTTTTCGGAAGTAGCGCCAGCTTCATCCCGTTGGGAAGGTCACTGCGCGTAGTACGCGCTTCTACATTAGACGGCGAGGGATCGAAGGCCTCGCCTTGTGCGATGGTTTGCGATCCTTTGTAATCCTTCACAAGGGCCTCCACGTCGGGGGTAGTCGGAATTTCCGCACGCTCCGGCTTTTCGGTAGGCAGGAATAACCCAACGGTGCGGTTGTCAGGCTTCAGATAGGTACTGGCCACGCGCTTGACATCCAGCACGGACACATTTTTGATGCGATCCCGGTTCAAAAACAACATACGCCAGTCACCCATACCGATGGATTCGGATAGCGAGAGGGCGATACGCTCTGATGAATTAAACGCCAGTTCAATCTGTTTAAGAATTTCGTTTTTGGCCCGCTCTACTTCCTCTTTAGTAGGTGCTTTAGATGCAGCCTCATCGAGTGTCGCCAGCATGGCTGCCTTAGCATCCTCAAGAGAGTTTTCTTTCAGCACCTCGGCATAGGTCAGCAACAACCCGGGCTCTTTCCACTCAAAAGAAAACGCCCCCGTGTTGGTGGCTTTTTTTGTGTCGATCAGCGCCTTGTACAAACGCCCGGAGGGCTCGCTACCCAGGATGTTGGCCATCACTTCAATAGCCGGATAGTCGGGGTGAGAGCCTGCGGGAATATGGTAGGCTGTCATGGCAACCTGAACATCGCCAACGCGGCGCAGGGTAACGACGCGTTCGCCGTCTTGGGTTGGGTCTGTGGTATAGGTCTTTTGAATTTCGCGTTCCGGTTTGGGGATTACTCCGAAATAATTGTTGATCAGATCAAGCGTTTTGGCCTCATCAAACTTACCGGCCACAGTCAACACGGCGTTATCCGGTTGGTAGTATTTTCTGTAAAATGCCTGAAGCCGGTCAATCGGTACATTCTCAATATCAGCCCGTGAGCCGATTGTTGATTTGCCGTAGTTGTGCCAGAGATAGGCGGTTGACATAACCCGTTCCATCAACACTCCGAAGGGGTCATTTTCACCAGACTCAAATTCATTGCGCACAACGGTCATCTCACTATCCAGGTCTTTTTTGGCAATGAAGGAGTTCACCATCCGGTCAGCTTCAAGGTCTAACGCCCACTTCAGGTTTTCCTCGGTGGCGTTGAAGGTTTCGAAGTAGTTCGTTCGGTCAACCCAGGTGGTTCCGTTGGGGCGGGCACCGTGTTCGGTTAACTCCTGAGGGATGTTGGGATGCCGGGGTGTTCCTTTAAAAACGAGGTGTTCGAGCAAGTGTGCCATGCCTGTTTCGCCATAGCTTTCATGCCGCGAACCAACCAGGTAGGTGATGTTCACGGTAATGGTTTGCTTGGACGGATCCGGAAACAGGAGCACCCGCAGGCCATTTTGCAATCGGTATTCTGTAATACCCTCTACGGTGGTCACTTTTACCGGCGCCGTAAGCGAGGCCTTTAGGGCAGGTGTTTCCGGCGAAGACTTTGCGTTTGCTTTCGGCTGCTTTTGAGAAAAGGCCGGGGCCACCAGTAATAGTAAGGCAGCCAAAAAAAGAACCCTGTACTTCATAAAATTTGGTTTTGGTTGAGATCGCTGAAGAAGGCCAACTGAATACTGTTGAAAATGGCTCCCGTTGTCAGTTTCACCGATCGAACTAATTTATCCGCGCAGCATGTAGCTACCCGAGCTGCAAGTATACGCGACAAAAGGGAAAAAAGATAGCGCATGTAACCCTGACGGGGTGACAATCAGGCGCTGCATAAAACCGGGGGTCGCTACCCGACGGCCAGTTCAGTTACCAGTTTTTTTGCTTCCGGAGGCGTTAGACGCGGACCCCACTGCGAGACGACGCGGCTGGAAGCCAGAGAAGCGAGCTTACCCGCTTCGGCGTAGCTGCGCCCCTGCGTGATGCCAAACAGAAAGGCCCCCGCAAACATGTCTCCCGCTCCATTGGTATCTACTGCACGCACCGGGTAGGGCTCAATATCGATAAAGGTATCGCCATCAAAGATCATGGCGCCGTTGGCACCCAGCGTGATGGCAAACCGTTTCGCCACTTTTTTCAATTGCTCGCGTGCAGCAGTAAGATCCGCAGTGCCGGTGAAGATCATGGCTTCTTCTTCGTTACAAAACAGCAGATCCACACTGGCGCCTACTACCTCCTCCATTTGCCGGGAAAAGTATTTCACCATGCTGGCATCCGAAAACGTGAGGGCCACATTAATTTTATTTTTTTCGGCCACTCGTTTGGTTTCGTTCATGGCCTCAAGGCCTTTGGGGCTGGCCACGAGATACCCCTCGAGGTATACGTACCGGGAGTGGCGGATGGCGCTTTCATCCAGATGTTCGGGAGCGAGGAACGAACTTACCCCAAGGAATGTGTTCATGGTACGCTGCGCGTCGGGAGATGTCATCACAAGGCAGCGTCCGGTGTGGCCCTCGGGGCAACTTTCGTAGGTCTGGTTGGTTTGCACCCCGTTGCGCGCCAGATCGTGTAAAAAGAACTCGCCTAACTCATCGCGGGCGACAACACAAGAGTAAAAACCGCGGCCGCCAAACTGGTTAAGAGCCACCACGGTATTTCCAGCGGAGCCTCCGCCCGACATCTTGCTTCGCCTCATATCGATCGCCTTCATGAGTTGAAGCTGGCGCTTTTCGTCCACCAGAGTCATCACGCCTTTCTCTACACCGTGAACATCGAAAAAGTCGTGATCCACCTCGGTTACTATATCAACAATAGCGTTACCGATGGCATAGACATCATACTGATTGGAGGCTGACGGAAAAGACATAGACGTAAATCAGCCTGCAAGAACGGAAATTTTTGCTTACGGTTCCTGAGCAGGAAAAGAGTGAATTTCGTCACCGTTGGTAGCGAAAGATCAACCCGACTGATCATTTTCGAGTAGGGAGTACCGGCATCTTGCACAAAGTGCGGCTCCTTACGGTATTCTCTTTCGGCAGCTGTTTTACACCGGAGAAGACAGTAAAACGTGCGCATTTGCTTGCTCCATTGCAAAGGATACAGCAAAGCGGCTATGCGAATAGAATTATAGAAGGGGCGAAATACAACTTAACTCCGGGTTGGAGCACCAGGTGCCAAATGCCTCCTGCTCGCGGATCGTCTTTTAAGAGCCGGGAAGAGGTTTCCGCATGCGATCGCTACAGCGGGGAACAGAAATGTCCTCGGGAACATTAATCTTGGCGGCGGCCATCACATCGTCAAAATCGACGTTTGTGGATTTCACCCCGTAGAGCAGAAAGCGCACTTCGCGTACATGGATAGACGAATCGGCTTCCGCCAGGCGGTAAAGGTGTACGAAAGCGCAGAGTTTTTCACCCTCACTGCATTCATTAAGATAGGTGATGCCGTCGCTGTACAGGTCGGCCTCTTTGGTTACCTCTGCTTTGCGAACAAAGGCTGCTACAAGTTCCTCCTTCATGTCTTCCTCCCGCTGAATTTGCCTGAGGACCGCGAGTTCTTCGTCCGAAATATGCCCATCGGCACTGACTAGCAGGTGAGCCAAGTGTAGAATTCCTAAGTGGTAGTTCATGGCGGTAGGATAAATGGTGCTCAAAGATGAAAAGCGCCAGGTGGTGGAACAATACCTCGAAAGAGGTATTATATAAACGGCTCCTCCGGATTGTTGGGCGATGCTTAGGTTTCTTTGAGTTATTGATTATCAAAGGGTTGTATATCTTATACCTAGCGGCGAGTATGCCCAAAGATGCGATGACGAATGTGCGGCAACCCTCGAGGTAGCGGATTACCGGGTGAGGGACTGAGTGGGTTTGTTTGAGCCCGAATGGGCAAGTGTGTTGGGTGGCGAGCCACGAAGGCCCGACCCCGCGCGCGGTGGTTTTGGCGAGCGGGCAAGGCGGGGGCACCCCCGTATCATTTGTAAAAAATAAGGGCGCAGCCCTTCTGGCCGCGCCCGTTCTGCAGTCGATTCAAACCTAACCCCTTAGGAAGATAACTGCATGAGATCTCCGATCAGATATTTGGTGCGTTTATTCTTCATCTTTTCGTGCAGGCGCCCAAGCGGCACGCGTGATTCGATTGGCCCGCCCTGTTGCTTTGTTCCCGTAGCGGGAAGCATTCTGGACGAAACCGAGTTGTACGATATATTTTCATAATTGCCCGCCGGGCGATCTATGGATACACTACGCTCTATGACAAACATGACGTAATTGGTTTTGTTTGAATTATTTCTCCCAATGAAAAAGTTTGATGCTCGGTACGTTGAGCAACGCGCGCACCTTGCGGGCGTGGGCCATTGCTTCGTCGGCCGAATAGAATATGGCGCACGGTTTGCGCTCGATGCTAAGCGTGCGGTCGCGGTCGACAACCATTACCGGCACATATTGATTACTTTGAACGTTATCTTCCACCACAATCCACTTCATGGTTTTCATGGCTAAAAAATTGAAAATTGAATGAAGACTTTCCCGTACGGGAAGCAGAGGGTCGCTTTGAGATGACGACCAGGAAGATCTGCGCTACAAGCGGAGTACCCGGTGCTCGAGATAGAGCGATTTGGCACCCGGGCCCGTGGGATTGGCAGCGGCTGGAACTGCCGGTAAAGAAAAAACACTACCCGCCGGTGAAACCGGTGCGGGACGGATGGCCCGCTTAGTCGTTGCGTTTTGCGGGGTGGCGTAGTTGATGGTCAGCTCCAGCGTCTCTTCCAATGATTCGTTGGCGCGCACTTCGGGCAGACCGAAGGCGCAAAGTGAAGCCAACATGAGGATGAAAAGACGCATGTTTCCGATTTTTACATTGTTCAGCGTTGGTCGCAAATTGATTACAAAACGTAGTTGTGAAAGGTTTTGTTTCAAGGAAACAAGTAATACTGTCAAACTTTTCAACAAATTCCTGACTGGCTCCCACTTCGGATGATGGCCCTGCTCGGCTGATGACACTCATTCTGGGTTGAAATTGTTTTAGGGATAGGCCAAAACAGGTCGATGATGAGAGGATCGACCTATTTTGTAGGACGTTAACATCTGATAATCAGGCATTTTAAAAAAATAAAGCCTTCCGGTAGATGTTTTCCTTCCGATCTCGCGATTCGGGAAGGTTTTCGGGAATTGTTTGAACCACCCACCAGCGTTTGGGATTTGATGTAAAATAGCCCCCGCTGGCCCACGTTTTCGGCATGCGCGGGAGCAAGCGCGAGACTTGCGCCCCCTTGTTACCGTTGGCCAGAGAACCTTTAGAGTTCGTGTTGATCGATTATCAACAGCCCTCATTAAAACTGCTTTAAAAAAAGAAAGTCATAGAGTTGAAAACGCCTATGGCCCGAATGGAGCGGCACGCCGCAGGAGGCCAGCCCGCTGGAGGCGATGAGTAAAGCGAATAGCCCGAAAGTTGCCCGTGCAAGCTTCCCTGAGTTGGGTAGTGCTGCGCTGGTCAGTGAAGATCGGAAGGAGAATCTGGACCCCTGACAAATTCCTTTTGCCCAGTGGTTCCGACGCCGAGTGCACGCTGCGAACACCTGCTTCTTTCTGGCGTGTGTCCCACATTACTGACTGCGGTAGTCCGGCACCTGTACTTGCTTACTGGCTGCCTGAAGCGCTACTTCTTTGTAAGCCGGTCAGCTCCTTTCCGGCTGGCTTGTACGCCTGACGCTCTGCCTGCGTAACCAGATCGAACAGGGATTATTCTACGTTACTCGCTATTTTGTACTTCAGGATGTGCATGTACCCGTTTACGTTGGTGAGCGAAAGCCCTGCGCTGCCGAGTTGGTTGACGCTGTGGAAAATGAAAATAATGTCCAGGCAGGTACGCTTTTGTCTTCCTTTTCCGATCCCCGCCGTGGCCTTGTAATTGTCAGACAGGTAAATTATTTTTACTGCCAGGCAAATTTTTAAGCCACCTCTGCCCTGATTTCAAATCGTGACGGAGTTAACCCTAACCCCATGCAACAGCAACGTTACCTGAGTCTTGATGTGTTACGCGGAATGGACGTGGCGCTGATGATCGTTGTTAACTCACTCGGCAGTTTTGAAACGGCCTGGTCGCCGCTCCTACATGCCCCCTGGAATGGGTTCACCCTGACTGACCTCGTCTTTCCAACCTTCCTGTTTGTGGTCGGCAATTCCATGTTCTTCAGCATGCAGAAGTATGAAGCTATGGGGAATGGTGCCGTGCTGACGAAAATTCTGAAACGAACGGCCATCATCTTCCTGATCGGATACCTCTTGTATTGGTTCCCGTTTTTTAACATCACCGAAACCGGTGAACTTGCTTTCCGTCCCTTGAGCCATACCCGTATTCTCGGGGTGCTGCAACGAATTGCCCTCTGCTATGGAATTGCCGCGATCATCATTCATTATTTTAAAGTGAAAGGTGCGGCCTGGTTCATGGGGATCGCACTCGTCTTCTACACCTGGGTGGTTTGGGCATTCGGGGATATGACCATGGAAGGGAATGCCGGCCACAAACTTGATCTGCTTGTGCTCGGGGCTGATCATCTGTATCAGGGGGAAGGAAAACCATTCGATCCGGAAGGTATTCTGAGTACAATTCCGGCTGTTGTAAATGTGCTGGCGGGCTATCTCACCGCCCGGTTCATCAGCCTGAAAGGGAATGGCTACGAAACCATCGCCAGGCTGATGGTTGCCGGTGCTGTCGTACTCCTGGCCGCACAGTGGGTCAACCTGTTTATTCCCATGAACAAGAAACTCTGGACGGCCAGCTATGTCTTCCAAACGGTAGGCCTTGATCTTCTCATTCTGCCAGTGATCATGTTTGTCATTGAATGCCTCGGCAAAAAGAGATGGACGCCTTTTTTCGAAGTGTTCGGAAAGAACACTTTGTTTATTTACATCCTGTCGGAAGTTCTGGTCATTGTGATGTACTGGATTCCCAATGGCGGCTACTGGCCGGTGCCGGGGAAGGTCCAACCCGATAGTGTGCTGAGCTGGATTTACAACAACATCTTCCGGTGGACCGGAGATTATACCGGATCTTTTTTATTCGGGGTCTGGGTAATGCTTACCTGCTGGGTGGTGGGATATATCCTGCACCGAAAGAAGATTTACATCAAGGTGTAAGGCTCAACTCTCCGGGCGTAAGCGAATGAATAAATTTTGTGCGGAGGCACATCGCGGTATCAAACCGGCAACGTGTGTCGCTTTTTGTGATTGACCGATGGCAACGTTTGGTGGCATACCGAACAACTAAATTAAATAAGAAGTAAACCCGCGGCGAGAGCCAACCTGTCATTCACCAACAGCCTGTCGGGTGCTCACGATATCTATGCACAAATGGCTGGTTTGGTGACGCTGATTTCTAGATAACAGGTATGCGGGACCACTCTACTTCTCTGTATTAGCTACCAGCAATGTATTTAGTTTTTGATTGAAAGCAGTCGTTTGTTTCTGAAGCGTGGAGAAGAAAGTTTGATCGAATTGTTCGACAGTCTTGACCGCTTGTTTGACGGTTTTAATGCCTGTTGCTGTGAGGACCACCGCCTTCGCGCGCGTATCTGTATGATGTTCCTCCCGTGCAATGAGGTCTTTTGCCTGCAATGCCCGCAACACCGTTGATGTTGTCATGGGGTCCATGCCGGTATGATTTGCTAGCACAATCTGGGTGACCCCTTTCTTTTCGAGTGTTAGCCAGTGAATGCCGGCCAGAAGAACAAACTGGGCGTGCGTTAGATCAAAGCGCTCCAGTGCTTTTCTGATTTCGCGTTGCCAAAGATTGTTTACCCGCCACAAAAGAAAACCGGTGCTTTCCTCTGGTTTCTCAAAAATAAAATCGCCTTTTGCCATTCGGATTTATCTTTTCTCTGCTTGTGCGATCAGGGTTTCAACGGCAGCCGGAAGGCCCTGTCCGAGTTTTTTTCCGATGACCCGTGCGAACAGAAAGGTCATGAAGCCAGACATCACAATACGATGGGAGATCGTGAGTCCGTCATTGGTTTCTTCCATAGTATGGACAAAATCCATGGTGCAAAGCGGCAGGTAACTCCGGCTGGTAAAAGATCGGAGGGGGGTACATTCGATCAATTCAAAAGATGATTTTGGGCCTCCTGCCGGTTTTAATACGCCTCGGGCACCGCGTTGAAAATTACCTGAGAGGCTTGAGGTTTCGACATCTTTATCCCAGACGCTCCAATGGGCCACGTCTGCCCAACGGTTCCAAATTTCGGCCCGTGATGCAGTTGTTTTACGTACGGCTTCGGCTATCCACATACTCATATGGTTACGTTTTTAGTTTATAATGTATGTGCAAATATAATAGGTGCACTTATTAAAAACAAACAGGAGTTGATTTTTTGCTCATGATTTGATGTTGGTACGCCTTTTGGACGGAAGCCCAACCGAAGGCCAACGGGAGCTTTTTTACGTGCAGCGTATTTTCCTGAAGGCTGCAGCCAATTGGGTTTGGGGGATGCCCTACCCAACACGGGTTCTGCGTGAGCGACAGGAGCGGATACCCCGCACCCCGATGGCCTGTGGGCGGGTTGGCGTGCCATCGGGGGAGGAGTAGCAGCGGATGGCGCGACCGCGGCTGCCGGCCGCCTCGGCCACGCAGCCGGGGGCACGCCCAATTATCTTACAGCATAACCGGCTTGCCCTTTTTGCACACCCGACTCATCATGAATACTGTAACACGCCCGACATTGGGAAATCCCGCAGATGAAAAAAAAGAATCTTTTAAGCAACCTCTTGGCTGTAGGGCAGTCTCTTACACATTGTAAAAACAAGTCATATGAAATGCCGCTTTTTCTTCTGCCTGTTGGCTGTGTTGTGCTGGTCGGGCTGTGCGCAGGTAGCGCTGGCACAACCTTCGGCCGATCCGGTAATGGACCGAACCCAGTTGTTGGAGGAACTTTTGTGGGTGCACAAGAAATTGAATGAGATTCACCCTGAGCCCTATCATTATGTTAGTCAGGCGAATTTCGGGCGGCAGGTGGAGCGCTTAAAAAGCAACTTGAACCCGATGACCAAAGAGGACTGGTATGTGAACCTGGCGGGGTTGATTGCCTCTTTGCACGATGGCCATACGGGGCTCTATTATCGAGACGAGGATCGCCAAAAATACTTTGAACAGGGCGGAAAAATTCTTCCCTTCTGGATCAATCTGGAGGATGACCAGCGAGTGGTTATCCGGTACCAGTATCTGCAAGACGACCGCCTGAATGGAGCCGCCCTGCTTGAGATCAACCGCAAACCGATCAACGACGTGATTGAAAAAATGCGTTCACTAACGTTTGGCGAATCGGACGTTTTCAGGAACTCTCAGATTTCCCATCGCTTCGGCAGAATGTACTGGCTGCTCTACGGCCACACCGATTCGGTGGTGTTGAAAACCCGTTTACCAAATGGCGAGACCTACGAAAAGCGGGCGGCTTGTCTTTCGGTTGCCCAATACGACAGCATCACGAAGGCTCTTTTTCCGGTAACCACAATACCTAAGCGCACGCACATGCGCTTTACACACATTAATGGCCGAGCGGTAGGGCTTTTGACACTTCATAGCTTCTCGACTTACAAGGGGTATAAGGACAGCATCCGATATGTTTTCAAACAAATCCGGGAGCAGGCCATTGATACCCTATTTTTGGATCTGAGAGATAACGGAGGTGGAGAGCACTACATCACCGAAGAAATCAATCACTACCTGCTGAAAGAGCCGTGGGTGCTGGTATCGAAGGCGAAAATAAAAATGAGTGATGAGTTCTATGAAATGTTCCCCAAATCGGTCAGGTGGTTTGCCAAAATTTTACCCAAAAAACCATCTCTTAGATTGGCAGCAGCAACGATGACAAAAAACACAAAGATTGAAAAAATTATTGTCTCCAAAGATACCACAACCAAACAGCGCCTTTTTGAAATTTATACCCGCCCCAGGCAACACTACTCCAAAAAATACCTATATAGCGGCAGGGTATTTCTGCTAACAGATCGCAACTCGTACTCCATGTCGGGCATGTTTGCCGCCATCATGAAAGATTACCAACGCGCGGTGATTGTCGGGGAAGAGACCGGGGGTCTTGCTAACCCGCACGGTTCGAATGTGCGGCTCACGTTGCCACACTCCAAATTCACATTTACGGTTTCAACCTCGCGTGCCTACCGCCCCTCCGGATTTTTTGATCATTCGGGGGTGCAACCCGATATCCGCGTTCCTTATTCTACACTGACTGCAGTCCAAAATTGTGAACAACTGGTGAACCTGATTAAGGATGA
>CANGUI010000024.1 GCA_947457025.1 Flammeovirgaceae bacterium
AAGTTCGTACTCATGGTATTCTGCTTTACCGCAGTACTCCGTTCCGCGATCGGTGAGTATGCGCAGCAGGGGGATCTGTTGCTCTTCGAAGAACGGCATCACTTTGTCATTGAGCATATCGGCTGCCGTGATCGCATTCTTACGGTCGTAGAGCTTGGCAAAGGCCACCTTGGAATAGGTGTCGATAAAGGTTTGCTGATAGATGCGGCCAACGCCTTTGATGTTGCCCACATAGTACGTATCCTGCGCACCCAGATAACCGGGGTGCTCGGTTTCGATTTCGCCAAAGGCTTCGCGCTTTTCCCTCTTCCGTTCCATGGCGATCATCTGTGCTTCGGTGAGGATAAGCCCGTCCTGGGCTACCTTGGCTTCCAAAGCTGCCAAGCGTTTAGGGAAAGTTTCCAGGTCGTGCCGTTGCCAAACACAACGTACCCCACAGGGCGAAATGAAGATACCCTTCTTGCGCAGCTCATTGGCTGCGCGCAACTGGCCCAAAGCTGGTTGCTCGGCCGCGAACTCGACAACGGCCTGCTCCACGTGTGGTTCAACCCTGTTCTTGGGGATGGCTTTCTTCCGGCTGATTTCCTTTAGGGCGAGCTCTCCGCCCGTATCGTACAGCTCTTTGATACGATAGAAACTGTCGCGCGAATAGCCCATCATGCGACATGCCTGGCTTACGTTTCCTAATTGTTCGGCTAAGTTGATTAGCCCTAACTAACTTCGTCTCTGTTCTCATACATCTGACAGTTTAATGGGTTTAACTTTTTTGATTTGCACTTCTAAGTTAACCCAACTGTCAGATTAAGTCGAAACTACTTCAGTTAATGACCTCTTCCTAAACAAAAAACCCGGAATCAATTCCGGGTTTTTTCGTTTTTCGTAGTTGGCTATTCGTTTTTCGTGTACTTCGAACAACTAACAACCAACAACCAACTACGATAATTTAAAACGGATACTCTCCTTTGTCAATCACCCGGTTCGCCACTTTGCGTCTGGCTTCCTTGAGATTGTAAGGATCGATTTTGGTGAATCGCTTCAGGCCCATCAGCATCAAGCGCAATTCGTCACCCTCGGCAAAGGCGCTGATGGCTTCGCGACCGGCTTCGGCAGCACGGTTCACGGCATGGTGCAAGTAGATCATGGCCATGGCTTTCTCCAACTCGCAGGCGGCCTCGCCCCGTTGGCTGATCATTTTCTCTACGCGCAGCAGGCACGACTCGGCCACGTAGCCTTCGATGAGCATGTCGGCCAGGTTCATGAGTACTTCCTGCTCTTCGCTGAGTTTCATCATGTACTTCTGTACGGCTGCTCCGGCCGCCATCAGTCCGGCTTTTTTGAGATTAGCAATTACCTTTTTCTCTTTCGCGAATACGCCATCATCCTCGCCACTGCCGAAATCCGGCACGCTCATCAGTTCTTTTTGTACGGCCATGGCAGGTGCCATCAGATCTAACGTGCCCTTCATGGCGCGTTTCAGCAGCATGTCGATGGTGAGCATGCGGTTGATTTCGTTCGTGCCTTCAAAGATGCGGTTGATGCGCGCATCGCGGTAGGCGCGGTCCATCGGCCCTTCGGCCGAGAAGCCCATACCGCCATAAATCTGTACGCCTTCGTCTACCACAAAGTCGAGCACCTCACTGCCATGCACCTTCATGATGGCGCACTCAATGGCAAATTCTTCAAGTGACTTGAGACGGGCCTGGCTGCTGTCCATGCCACTGGCGATGAACGCGTGGTACGCATCTTCAATATTCTGGCTGGCGCGGTAGTGCGCTGACTCCGAAGCAAATATTTTGGTTGTCATCTCGGCCAACTTGTGCTTGATCGCCCCAAAGTTGGCAATGGCGGTGCCGAATTGTTTGCGCTCTTTTGCATACCCTACCGCGGTGCTCACGGCCATCTTGCAACCGCCCAGCGCAGCCACGCCCAGCTTGATGCGCCCGATGTTGAGGATGTTTACGGCAATCTTAAATCCGTTCTCGCGCTCGCTCAGCAAATTCTCCACCGGCACTTTGCAGTCATTGAAGAAAATCTGGCGCGTAGACGAGCCCTTGATTCCCATCTTTTTTTCTTCTTCGTTCATGGTGATGCCGCCAAAGGCTTTCTCCACGATGAAGGCCGACAGGTTTTTATCGTTATCGATTTTGGCGAACACCACATACACATCAGCGAAGCCACCATTGGTGATCCACATCTTCTGGCCGTTGAGAATGTAATGCTTGCCATCTGCCGAGAGTGTGGCTTTTGTTTTGCCCGAATTCGCGTCTGAGCCCGAGTCGGGTTCGGTCAGACAGTAAGCAGCCTTCCATTTTCCGGAAGCCAGATTCGGGATGTATTTTTTCTTTTGCGCTTCGTTGCCATAATACAGGATGGGCAGTGTGCCGATACCTGTGTGGGCCGAGATGGCCACCGCGAACGAATGCCCGGCTCCGAGCACTTCGGCTACCAGCATGGTGGAGTTGAAGTCCATGCCAAAGCCACCGAGTTCCTGGGGTACGGACGTGCCCAACATGCCGAGTTCGCCTGCTTTGTCGAGCAGGGCCGGCATCAGTTCAGGGTTTTTCATCGAGTCGATTTCGTCCAGGCGTGGGTACACCTCCTGCTTCAAAAAGTCTTTACATGTCTGGGCGATCATGCGTTGCTCTTCGGTAAACTCTTCGGGAATGAAGATGTCGTGTGCGCTGGTCTCGCGGATGAGGAATTCTCCGCCTTTGATTGCTTGTTTGGTCTCTACTGCTGTTGCCATATTGGTTGGTAGTTCTTAGTTGATAGTTGATAGTTCTTAGTTGGTAGTTGGTAGTTTTTAGTTTTTGGGTGGGAGGGATTCGATATCTGCATTATAGTCTACAAATTGTTCATTGACGGCTGTTGCTGAATGTCCTGTCGATCGCTTCTGGAAGTAATTGATGAAGCCACTCAACAATCTCTTGCACGATTTGATTCGAACCATCGCGTGGTCTAGATCTCCAGCGGATACGTATTTCAAATCATAAGCGATCAATACTTGCGTTTCAACTTCGTATAAGCTGCCCCGGGCGATATAAAACAATTGAATAGAGTCTTTAAAGTGATTGCGACCACAACCTTCAGCGATGTTGGAAGGTATCGAAACGGGCGCTCGCCTTAGTTGATTAGTTAGTCCAAATTGTTCTTCCTTAGGGAATCCCTTGGACAGTTCATAAATCTGCCGCACCAAATCCTTGGCTTGTTTCCAAACTTCCAAATCTGTATACGACTCCATGTCTTCCTACCGACAACTACGAACTAACAACCAACAACTAATTCAATAATTCATAAACCCCCGCCACGCCCTGGCCGCCACCGACACAAGCTGTTACCATGCCGTACTTCTTGTTCTGTCTGCGGAGTTCGTTGAAGAGTTGCACGGACAGGCGTGCACCCGATGATCCGAGGGGATGACCTACGGCAATGGCGCCACCATTTACGTTCAGCTTGCTGCGGTCGATGCCGAGCTCTTTTACCACGCCCAATGCCTGTGCGGCAAAGGCTTCGTTCAACTCAATAAGGTCGATGTCATCCAGTTTCTTGCCTGCGATCTTCAGCGCCTTAGGGATGGCCGCCACCGGTCCGATGCCCATGATGCGCGGTTCTACTCCGGCTACCGCATAGCTGACCAGCCGGGCAATGGGTTTCAGGTTGAGCTGTTTTACCATGCGCTCGCTCACTACCATCACAAACGCAGCACCATCCGAAGTCTGCGAAGAATTTCCTGCGGTTACCGTTCCACCCATGGCAAAGGCGGGCTTAAGCTTCGCGAGGCCTTCCACTGTAGTATCCGCACGAATGCCTTCATCCGTAGCCACCACGAACTCGCGGGTTTTTTTCTTCATGGCTTCATCTACGTAGGTTTCCTCCACCGTGACCGGCACAACCTCGTCTTTGAATTTGCCGGCTTTCCAGGCAGCCGCTGCCTTCATGTGTGATTCGTACGAAAACTGGTCCTGCTCCTCGCGGGAGATCTTGAATTGCTTCGAAACTTCTTCAGCTGTAAGGCCCATGCTGGTGTAGTAGTTCGGGTTGTCTTTGGCGATGGTCCAGTTGAGTGCGGTTTTGAAGCCCATCACAGGCACCATGCTCATCGACTCAGTGCCTCCGGCAATGATGATGTCAGCCTGCCCGGCCTGAATCCGCTGGCTGGCGATGGCGATCGTTTCCAAACCTGATCCGCAGTAGCGATTCACCACCATGCCTGGCACGTCAACGCCAAGAGCTAACAGCGAAATCATACGCCCCATTTGCATGCCCTGCTCAGCCTCCGGCACCGCGTTGCCCACGATGAGGTCGTCCACCATCTTGTTTTCTACGCCCGGCACTGATTTTACCAGGTGCTTAATCACGTCAGCGGCAAGGTCATCCGGCCGCGTAAAACGAAATCCACCTTTCTTGGCTTTGCCAACGCCTGTTCTGAATCCGGCTACGATGTATGCATCCATACTTTAGTTGTTAGTTATTAGTTTAAAGTTGTTAGGATGGCATTAGTCGAGCAACTAACAACCATCAACTAACAACCATTTCGTTTAGTTTCGTAAAGGCTTCCCCCCTGTTAAAATACTCTGAATCCGTTCGAGTGTTTTCCGCTCGCCACACAGCGATACAAACGCTTCGCGCTCGAGGTCGAGGAGGTATTGCTCGCTGACTTCCTGTGGGTAGCTGAGGTCGCCACCGCACATGATGTTGGCGATCTTCATCGCGATTTTGGCATCGTGTTCGCTCACGTAGCGGCCCATCTTCATACCGTTTACGCCTGCGGCAAAAAGCGCCATGCCGGTTCGACCCTGCACGCGAATGTTAGTCGCCTGTGGCTTCATGGTGTAGCCTGCATCGGCCAACTCAATTACGGCTGCTTTGGCATCCAGAATCTGGCGGTCTTTGTTCACGCTGATGCGATCCTGCTCGCGCAGCACGCCCATCTCGCGTGCCTCCTCAGCACTCAGCGCCACTTTCGCGGTAGCGATGTTCATGAACGCATTTTGTAGCGCATTCAATTCCACATCCCCTTCCTGAAACATGTCGCTCACGCGCTTGGTAAATTCTTTGGTACCTCCGCCACCGGGAATCAGACCCACGCCAACTTCTACCAGACCGATATACGTTTCAGCTGCCGCCTGCACCAGGTCGGCATGCATGGTCATCTCGCAACCACCACCCAATGTGCGGCTCTGCGGGCACACTACTACGGGCACGCCCGAATAGCGAATACGCATAACGGAATTCTGGAACGCGCGCACCATGAAATCCAACTCATCATAATCCTGTTCGATGGCATACATAAACACCATGCCCAGGTTGGCACCCAGTGAGAAATCTGCACCCTGATGGCCGATGACCAGTCCGCGGTAATTTTTTTCAGCCAGATCAATGGCTTTGTTCATGCCCTCCACCACGGCACTGCCAAGCGTATAGCTCTTGCTGTGCCACGAGAAATTGATCACGCCATCGCCCAGGTCGGTGACTTTAGAGTCGGCATTTTTCCAAACAATGTTGTCGCTGAGGTTTTCGAGAATGATGAATGCCTCTTTGCTGGTGATCGTTTTGTAGCTCTTGCTCGGAATATCGTAGTACTTGCGCTGGCCGCCTTCTACTTTATAGAAAGTTTTATGACCGGCCGCCAACATTTCGTGAACCCATGCTGCCGGTTTGTAGCCTGCAGCCTCCATGGCTTGCGCAGTTTTTTCTACGCCCAGCACATCCCAGGTATCAAACGGCCCGAGTTCCCATCCAAAGCCCGCGCAGACAGCATCATCAATGCGGTACAGCTCATCGCTGATTTCCGGAATGCGGTTGGAGGCGTATTGAAACAGACCATAAAAACAGTCGCGATAGAAATCACCTGCCTTGTCTTTGCCTGCCAGCAACACTTTGAAACGGTCGCGCAGGTTGTCGATGGTCTTCGTGGTTTCGAGGGTGGCGAATTTTGCTTTTGCCTTGGGTTTGTATTCGAGGGTTTTTAAATCCAGTGTGTGGATTTCCGATTTACCATCGGGTGTTTTTACTTTCTTATAAAAGCCCTGACCGGTTTTGTCTCCCAGCCAGTTGTTCTTCTCCATTTTCGTTACCACCTCGCTGAGTTTAAACATCTCGCGGCCCTCATCGTTGGGTAGGCCAGCGTAGAGATTGTTGGCCACTTTTACGAGCGTGTCGAGGCCCACCACATCCGAAGTGCGGAACGTGGCCGACTTGGGGCGGCCAATTACCGGGCCGGTGAGTTTGTCGATCTCATCTACATTGAGATCGTACTTCTGCATGGAGTCGATTACTTTTAACAGGCCCCAAACGCCCACGCGGTTGCCGATGAAAGCCGGAGTATCTTTACAGAGCACAGACGTCTTACCCAGGTAGAGATCGCCATAATGCAGCAGAAATTTCGTGATCTCCGGATCGGTATGCGGAGTAGGGATCACCTCAAATAATTTGAGATAGCGGGGCGGGTTGAAGAAGTGCGTGCCCGCAAAGTGTTTTTTGAAATCCTCGCTGCGGCCATCGGCCATCAGGTGGATGGGAATGCCAGATGTGTTGGAGGTAATAAGCGTGCCTGGCTTGCGGAATTTCTCTACCTGCTCGTACACTTTCTTTTTGATGTCGAGGTTTTCGGTTACAACTTCAATGGTCCAGTCGTAGTCCTTGATTTTCGAAAAATCGTCCGTGAAGTTTCCCAATGAAATGCGCGGAATAAACTTCTTGCTGTAAATCGGGCCCGGGCTCGACTTGATGCAGCGGTCGAAGGACGTTTGTACAATCCGGTTTTTCACAGCCTTGCTCTCGAGCGTAAGGCCTTTCGCCTTTTCTTCTTCGGTAAGGGCGTTGGGCGCAATGTCGAGCAGCAGCACCTGGCAACCGATGTTAGCAAAGTGGCAGGCGATGGCAGAGCCCATAACACCTGAGCCGAGTACAGCCACTTTTTTGATAGAACGGTTCATATCGTAATGCTTAGTTGTTGGTTTTTAGTTTTTAGTTGTTAGCTGTTGGTCGTGAACAATCACTTTCAACTAAGAACTAACAACCAATGTCTTTTTTTCGATCACTTCATTAATTTCCTGAATCACTTCAAAAAACACGTCCAGCTTTTGCGCAGGTATCTCGTCTCGCACGGCTTCGTTAAACCGCAGCACCGTGTCGCGCGACTTTTCCTTCATCTTTCTGCCTTCCCGGGTGAGCAGCACGCGCACGGAGCGCTTGTCGTTTTTATCCACCTGCCGGTAGATCAGCCCCTTTTCCTCCATCGACTTGAGTAAACGCGTGAGGCTGCGGGGTTCTAACCCCATCAGCGGCCCGATTTTCATAGCGGCAGTTCCTTCCTCAGAAGAGATGTTGAGCAGGGCATACCCAATCGACATCGTGCCATCAAACTTGAGCGCCTGCTGGTTGTACATGCGCGCGATGGCATGCCAGGCCGTTTTGATGTGATAGTCAACCGTCTCCTCTTTTTTCATCTTGCTGCAATCGAGTGCGGAAAGGTATAGAAAAAACTTTTTAGTATGCATGCATACTATTTAATTTTTTTCTTTGTTGAGGAGGACCTGCCCTTCACCCGTCGGAATGGCGGGAAAACTGTAATCTGTTCGGTCCCGCGATAGACATGCTTGCGTGACTGAATAGCCGTTTTTTTAAATAATGACACAATAACTTCGGGCCTGCTTGCGACTCCCAAACCAAAACATGCACTAATTTCCTTCTTTTGTCAAGATGATCTGGCTGTTGATTTTTTTACTCCTGCTGGCAGGGGCGTTCTACCTGCTGGTGCGGCAGCCTCCATTCGGATCGCTACCGCGGGGTGTTCACCTGCAACGAGTCAGGCAGTCACCACACTACCGCAAAGGGGCGTTCCAAAATCCGGAGCCAACGCCTGTTATGGTTAGCCGGACGGCCTTCTTCAAGACGCTGGTTGAATTTGCCCGACGGGGTAGTTCGGCCGGTAACCCGATTCTGCCGATCCCCGCCATGGGCTGGCGGCGGGAGTATGAACATGCCCGCGAGGCGCTCCTGATTTGGTTTGGGCACTCCTCTTATTTCCTGCGCATCGATGGGGTATCGGTGCTGGTCGATCCGGTATTCAGCGCCTATGCAAGTCCGTTTTCTTTTGGATCGAAGGCATTCGCGGGTACGGAGATCTTTCGCGTCACTGATTTTAATTCAATCGATATCGTTTTGATTACCCACGATCATTACGATCACCTGGATCATGCCACCATTGTCGCGTTACAGTCAAAGACCAGGCACTTCATCACCTCGCTGGGTGTCGGGGCTCATCTTGAAAGGTGGGGGGTGCCCGCTGCGCACATCACGGAGTTGGATTGGGGGCAGCAAGCACAACACTCCGGGCTCACGTTTACCGCCACTCCGGCGCGGCATTTTTCGGGGCGTTCACTCTTGCGCTATCAATCGCTGTGGTCGGGGTTTGTGTTGCAATCGGCAACTCAACGGCTTTTCCTCGGAGGTGACAGCGGGTATGGAGCACACTTCCGTGAGATTGGGGAAATGTACGGACCCTTCGATCTGGCCGTGCTGGAGTGTGGCCAGTATAACGAAGCGTGGCGCCATATTCACATGATGCCCGAACAAACCGTGTTGGCCAGTATCGATTTGCGGGCACGGGTTCTTTTTCCGGTTCACTGGGGGAAGTTTCGTCTTGCTTTGCACGACTGGAAGGATCCGATCGACCGCGTCGTGCGGGCGGCTTCCGAACGCGGGGTGATGCTCACAATTCCGCGCCTCGGCCAGCCGATTCATCTGGAAAAAGAAATGCCGCTTTCGTTCTGGTGGCGGCCAATGGCGTAAGCCTGATGGAATGCTAGCCAGAGCGATGTTGCAGGGGCGGCAACTTCACACGGTTCTTTAACACCTCCCAGCACACAATGCCCACGCAAACGGAAACGTTGAGCGAATGCTTGGTGCCCTCCTGGGGAATCTCCAAGGCCACATCGGCCAGGGGCAGCGCTTCATCGCTAACGCCGTGGATTTCATTTCCAAACACCAGACACAGTTTTCCGTACCGGTCGGGTTGGAATTCATGCAAGCCAATACTTTCGTTGGTTTGTTCGATGACGACAATCGTATATCCCTGTGAACGCAGACGTTCAAGCGCAGTCGCTGTTTTTTCAACGTACGCCCATGCCACGGACTCGGTGGCGCCCAGGGCCGTTTTATGAATTTCCCGATGCGGGGGTGTGCCCGTGATGCCCGTCAGGATGATCTTTTCGATCCGAAATGCGTCAGCCGTACGGAAAGCCGATCCGACATTATGCAAGCTCCGCACGTTGTCGAGTACCAATACAACCGGCAATTTGGGCGATTGCCTGAATTCCTCGAGCGACATGCGCTGAAGTGCTTCGAGCGACAATTTCTTCATCGGGCGAAGGTAGTTGAAATCGCGGAAGCAGGCATGCACCGGCACATGCGAAACCATTCGGATTCGCCCTCCGAACCTGCTATTTTTGGCGCAGCAAAATGAACGAACAACGGCACACGATGGAGCTTGGAATTGGCATGTTTGGGGATAACCACCACGATCAGCACGGAAGACCCGGCCCCACCGGAGCGCGCCTGCGCGAGTTGATTGAGGAGGTCCGGCTGATGGACGAAACAGGCCTCGGGTTTTTCGGACTCGGTGAGCACCACCGCCCCGATTATGCCGTATCGGTACCCGAAGTGGTGCTGGCCGCTGCTGCCAGCGTTACCAAAACCATAAAACTGGGCAGTGCTGTTACCGTACTCAGCTCCTCTGATCCTGTTCGCGTCTACCAGGCGTTTGCCACACTGGATCAACTGAGTGAAGGGCGGGCCGAACTGATGGTGGGGCGAGGCAGCTTCATCGAATCGTTTCCATTGTATGGGTATTCGCTGGACGATTACAAAATCCTCTTCGAAGAAAAGCTTGACCTGCTGCTGAAGATCAGCCACCACGAACGCGTGACGTGGCAGGGCACCACACGCGCGGCATTACACGACCAGCCCGTGTTGCCCCGTGCCACCGGCGGTGGTCTGCCAATCTGGGTAGCGGTGGGTGGCACACCCGAGTCCGTGGTGCGGGCCGCCCGCCTGGGGCTTCCCGTCATGTTTGCTATCATTGGCGGCAATCCCGCTCAGTTCCAGCCACTGGTTCGGTACTATCGCGAGTTGTACGAACATTTCGGCCATGATCCGAAAAACCTGCAGGTAGGCGTACACATGCATTGCTTTTTTGGCGACCACGCGCAGCAAACCGCTGATGCTTATTATCCGGTATATGCCGGCCAGATGAACCGCGTGGGGGCCAGCCGCGGGTGGGCTCCCTTTTCGCGCAGCCAGTATGAACAGGGCCGGAGCAGGCAGGGGGCGTATCTTTTTGGTGATGCCAGCGAGGCAACCGACAAGATTCTGGAGATGCATGAGTTGTTTGGGTTGACGCGGTTTTGCGCTCACATGGATGTGGGTGGTCCGGCACACGCGGATCTCATGAATTCGATCGAGATTTACGGGACGAAAATTGCGCCACAGGTGCGCGCCGCGCTGCACGTGGACGCCTAGCACCTCCTGCTGTTCATACATAGAACATGTTGATACACGCTGCCCTGCCGGCGGTAGAGGTGTGAGCACGCCATCCTTGCATTGTTGGCGGCCTCCTGCCCTGCGGCCCGCTCCATCGCGTTTAGCGACAATCCGCCAGACAAGTTGTGAAGCAAAGCCTTTTCCAGATTTTTACAGGTACATTTTCAACTCGCTCTCCATGCCGGAGGGACGAACAGGAAAAATCCAAAGACAATAAAATATCTCTGCCCTTCCAACCAATCTTCGTTGAGGCGGGTCAATGCAGTAGAAATCTTTGGTATGAAGTTCCTCCCGGCCCTTCTGGTTTTTCTCTTACTTTTTTCCTGCGCGGATTCCGATTCCCCTTCCGAGCTGCCTGCCGATGCGCATTCGGTTTTACGGGCCCTGGAAGCAGGCCATAACAACCGGCTGGCTGACCGCCTGAATCTGATCATCGTGGGTAAGGGGTATCAAAACATGGACGAGTTTCTGGCCACGGTACACCGCGATTTGGCTTTTGATGGCGTTGAACAGCCGAACCCGGAATCGATCGACAAGGTACATTTCGGCTTATTCGCCATCGAACCCTTCAAAAGCCAAAGATCAAAATTCAATCTTTGGTACTATCCCGAACAACTCAACACCATTTCACCAGCCGACTTTATCAGCCAAAAGCGCGATGACCTTACCGGCAGCGCCCGTGACTTCGGGCTACCGTTCGCCACCTACCTCTTTTTTTTGAACCCAACAGGAGACCCGCAATCCTTTGCCTACCCTTCGAATGTGCCACCGGGGGTTGCACCCGATAAAAAAACATTGCTTTTTGGCTCCGCCACTGTTGCGCGCTACCCGACAATAGGCGATGGCATGGCAGTGGTAGCTCACGAACTGGGGCATTCCATTTTTAACCTTCGCGATGAGTACGTGCGCACCAGCCCTGATTTCATCGACCGGTATGGACATAACATCGCGCGCACCACCACCGAAGCCCGGCAGTTGTGGGGAAGCGTTGAGGGCCAGGTTGACCCGTTCTATTATACCTGGAAAGAAAAAATGATGGCAAACGGATTTTGGATTGACCGTTCAACGCCCCTTTTCATGCAGCATGACGCAAAGCGGGGCATTGATATTTACACCTGGCACCCACATGAGGAGGAGATAAGAGCCGGATATGTGCAGGGTGGAGGCATTACCACCACAGGCATCTCCTGGAGGCCCACCAAAACCTCGCTCATGAATAATGAGGATATCTGGGATAAATCCTGGCCCAGGTTCCCTCCGGTTTTTGGCGCGGCCAACCGCCGGGTGATGCATACGGTGCTTGATCTTTTCTCAGGAAACTGACCCTCAAAAGTTGCAAAAGCATTTTGAGCAACCGAATTCCCCCCGCCGGCGCGAACGTCCCACACGCATCGGGTTCACGCGTCACGCATTTGCCCCTGAAATTTCCACTTGAGCCTGCTACCTTACCCTGCCGACATGCCAATTTTGCAATCGAAATGGGCAGTATGATGTTTGCCAGCAGGGGTGCTGTCAGGAGATAACACCGGAAAGGGTGAAAAATTTTGCTTGTGATTATTGGTGCGGGTAGCCTGCCCAACAGCTTTCGCAAATACCGCCAAGAATGTATTTTAGAGTTGTCCGCACGTTGGCCACGCAACGAATTTCGTTTGGCCGTAACTTCAAAACAAAAGACGTACACTTCGCAGAGCACAAGATGGAATACATGCGCAACCATCGGCTCCCGACCATACTTGTTAACTTACGAGAATCTTATTGATAGGCGACAGTTGCCCCTTTGGGCAATTGTCAAATTTTTCTCCCCATATTTTGCTCCGCCCTTGGTGTTCAGGCGCCTTTGCCGGTATTCTTCACCGGCAATACCTTTAAAGCAACGTGTCGTCTCTCCTCGAGCGCGATACGGTTGCAGCACCCCGCTTTCGCATCGTCCCCTGCGGGAGACGATGCGGGACAAGTAAGCGCAGAGTCCGAGGCGAGACTCTGCGAAGAATAAAAAAGGCTAATGCAAAAAATTGTGATTTACCCGCGGAGGAACTTCCGGCCAGATCGGCCGGCTACCGCTTCCGCTTGTTGTTTCCGGCTGCTCGGCCAAGGTGTTTAAATGAATCCACCAGCATAAATGTGCCGGCTACGCCCGTGGCGCCTCCGGCAATGAGCAAACCCTGACCAAGACGGTCGTTTTCGCGGCCCAGCATGAGGCCACCCGCAATGGTTACGGTATAACCAATGGTAGCCAACGCCATACCGGTTTGGAACTTGCGCTGCGCCTGGCCCAGGTTCACTTCAATGTTATCCACACGCGTCTACAGTTGCAGAATCTGGCTTTTTAATTCCGCTTCCGAGGGGGCTGCGGTTTGCGCGGTAGCCAGGCCCGCCAGCATCACAAATAGAAAAAATAAAGAACATTTCATGCGCTCAAAAATATTCATCGGCAATTACTGATTCAACCATTGTTTAAATTCTACCGCCCGTTCGCGGCTGATGGGCAACGGGGTTGAAACACCGGCAAGTACTACCTCCAGTTTGGCGGCGGACGCGCGCACTTCCTGGATGGATTTGATTTGCACGATATGCTTGCGACTGATGCGGAAGAAGTCCGCCGGGTTTAGCATGTCTGCCTCGAGTTCCTCCAGGGTATGGTCAATGATGTACTGTTTGTTTTGCTCGCGCGAAACAAGGTAGGCCAG
>CANGUI010000025.1 GCA_947457025.1 Flammeovirgaceae bacterium
GCCTCACACGGAGCCGGGCAGATGCGCCCCGTAAACTCCGGAAAGTTGTTTGTCGAGATGAGCAACTCATACGCGAGTTTCCAGTTGCTCTGATAGACTGCATCGTTAAATTCGGGGATGATGTTGCCAAGCGGGCAACCCTGGTGGCAGAACGGCACACCGCAGTCCATACAACGGGTGGCCTGCTTTACAGTGATGGCGGGATCAACGGTGCCCTCTACCTCGAGATAATCCTTGGTGCGTACGCCTACCGCGCGCTTCGGGGGCAGTTGTCGGCTGTTTTCTAAAAATCCGGTGGGTTTGGCCATGGTATCAGAGAGGTAATTGCGTGGGTTGCATTACGGCTTTGGATTTTTCCAGCGCCTTCTTGTAATCCATCGGCATGACTTTGATAAACTGTTTCACAGCATGTGGCCAATAGCTGATGATGTGCGCAGCCACCTCGCTGCGCGTAAGGCGCTGATGGAGTTCCACCTTGGCGCGGAGCAGGCGTTCATCTTCGGCCTCAAGCACTTCAAGATAAACCATTTCAGTATTACAGTTACGCACGAAATGTTTGTTCACATCCCAGACATAGGCTATGCCGCCACTCATGCCGGCAGCGAAATTGCGGCCCGTGTCGCCCAGCACAATAACCAGGCCACCGGTCATGTATTCGCAGCCATGATCGCCAACTCCTTCCACCACCACTTCGGCGCCCGAGTTGCGCACCGCAAAGCGCTCACCGGCGAGGCCGCGGATGTAAGCGTGGCCGGAGGTTGCCCCGTAGAAAGCCACATTGCCGATGATCATGTTACGCGCTGGTTGGAAGGTTGAGCGCGCATCTGGGTAAATCATGAGTTTCCCTCCCGACAAGCCTTTGCCCACATAATCGTTGGCATCGCCTTCCAGTTCAAAACTAACACCGGGAGCAGCAAATGCCCCAAAACTCTGGCCGGCAGTACCCTTGAATTTGTAGGCAATGGTGTCTTCCGGCAAGCCGGGCTTATGCCAGGTTTTTGAGATGGCGTACGACAACATCGTGCCCACGGCGCGGTGTTGGTTGGTGATCTGATACTCGCCCCTGACCGGCCTGGCTTCCGCAAGTGCCGCCGCGGCATCTTCGATCAGGCGGTGATCCAATACGTCCGCGATGCCGTGGTCTTGCTCTTCCTGTTTAAATAGTGCCGTGACCTGGCTGCCCGGTTCCTGATACAAGATGGGGGTAAGGTCGAGGTGCTGATATTTCCAGTGTTGATCGAGGGGTCGTAGTTCGAGCCGCGCGGTTTGTCCCACCATTTCATCCACGGTGCGGAAGCCCAGTTCGGCCATGATTTCGCGCAGCTCTTCCGCGAGAAAGGAAAACAGGTTGACCACGTATTCGGGCTTGCCTGTGAAGAGGGCACGCAGCTCCTTGTTTTGGGTGGCCACCCCAACGGGACATGTGTTGAGATGACATTTGCGCATCATGATGCAGCCCGTGGTGACGAGTGCCGCTGTGGCCACACCCCATTCTTCCGCGCCAAGCAGTGCCGCCATTGCCAGATCGCGGCCGGTGCGAATCTGTCCATCGGTTTGCAGCACCACCCGTCCGCGCAGTTTGTTGCGTACCAGCGTTTGATGGGTTTCGGCCAGTCCGAGTTCCCACGGCAACCCGGCGTGGCGAATGGAACTGATGGGCGACGCACCCGTGCCGCCATCGTGGCCGGAAATGAGAATCACATCTGCATGTGCTTTTGCCACACCCGAAGCGATGGTGCCAACACCCGCCTCCGAGACCAGCTTGACACTGATGCGAGCTTCGCGGTTGGCATTTTTCAAATCAAAGATCAGCTGGGCCAGATCCTCGATGGAGTAGATGTCGTGATGGGGCGGCGGTGAGATCAATCCCACTCCCGGTGTGGAATGGCGCACCCGACCTATCCATTCGTCAACCTTGTGGGCGGGAAGCTGGCCGCCCTCGCCGGGCTTTGCGCCCTGCGCCATCTTGATCTGCAACTCCCGGGCATTCACCAGGTAATAGCTCGTTACGCCAAACCTGCCCGACGCCACTTGCTTGATGGCGGAGTTTTCCCAGTCGCCATTTTCTTTGCGCCGAAACCGCGCGTCATCTTCACCCCCCTCACCGCTGTTGCTCTTGCCGCCAATGCGGTTCATGGCGATCGCCAGCGTAGCATGCGCTTCGTGTGAGATTGAGCCAAAAGACATGGCCCCGGTGGCAAACCGCCTGAAAATATTTTCTTTCGGCTCCACTTCACTGAGGGGCACCGGCTTGCCTTTGCGAAAGCGCAGCAGGCTGCGCAGCGTGATGGCTTTTTCGCTTTGCTCGTTGATCAGGCGACTGTATTTCCTGAAAACGCTGTAGTCGTTTGTCTTGGTAGCGTGCTGAAGCAGGTGGATGGTTTGCGGATTGAATAAATGCACTTCGCCGCGTTGCTTCCATTGGTAAATGCCACCCACTTCCAGATGCGGGTTCGGATTTTGCACCGGCGGAAAAGCCATGCGGTGTTTGGCAAGGGCCTCGCGCGCGATGTCATCCAGCGTGAGGCCTTCAATGCGCGACACGGTGCCGGTGAAGTAGCGGTCCACCACGGCGCGGCTCAACCCCAGAGCCTCGAAAATCTGCGCCCCATGGTATGACTGAAGGGTGCTGATGCCCATCTTGCTCATGATTTTGAGCAGCTCCCCCTCTACGGCACGTTTGTAATTGTAGATGGCCTGCTCTTCCGACAAATCCGCGCGCAGCAAGTTGCGTTTCTTCATGTCGTGTATCGTTTGATACACGAGGTACGGATTCACGCCGCTGGCGCCAAAGCCCAACAGCGTGGCATAATGGTGAGTCTCCCATACATCGCCCGCCTCCACCAGCAAGCCCACCTTACCGCGCAGCCCTTTGCGAATCAAGTCGTGGTGCACGGCTGCCACCGCCAAAAGTGAAGGGATCTGGGCATGACCGGAATCGAAGCTGCGATCAGAGAGGATGATGATCGTGAAGCCGTCTTCGATAGCGTCGGACACATACTGGCACACACGGTTGAGGCCGCGTTCCATGGCCCTCGGCTGCCCATCCGTTTTGAAATAGGTATAGATGGTTTTCGTTTGCAGGTGGCGGTGATCGATGTAGCGGATCTTCTCCAGTTCGGTATTTGAAAGCACGGGAGAAGGCAGTTCGAGGGTAAGGCAGTGCTCCGGTGATTCCTCCAGCAGGTTCAGCGAGCCCCCCACATGCGTGCACAGCGACATGATCATGCGCTCACGGATCGGATCAATAGGCGGATTGGTGACCTGTGCAAAGAGTTGTTTGAAATAGCCGGACAGGTGCTGTGCCTGTTGTGAAAGCACCGCCAGCGGGGTGTCGTTGCCCATGGATCCGAGCGCCTCTTTTCCGGTTTCGCACATCTGGGTGAGAATCACGCGCAGGTCTTCGGTGGTGAAACCGAACGAGATCTGGCGTTTCAAAAAAGTGACAGGATCGTATTTGTGAAAGCTGCCGCCGGGCTGGGGCAGGTCTTGCAGGCGCACTTTGTTCTCGGCTACCCATTTTCCGTAGGGTTGCTGGGTGCAGATCTTTTTCTTCAGCTCCTCATCGCTCACGATGCGGCCCTGCTCCATATCGACCACAAACATCTTGCCGGGCTGAAGGCGTCCCTTCTGGACCACGCGGGCGGGGTCTACATCCAGCACGCCTACTTCCGACGCCATGATCACCACATCGTCATCGGTTACCACATAGCGCGAGGGACGCAGCCCGTTGCGGTCGAGCGTGGCGCCCACCATTTTTCCGTCCGTAAAGGTGATGGATGCGGGGCCGTCCCACGGTTCCATAATATTGGCGTGGTATTCGTAGAAGTCGCGCTTTTCTTTGCTCATGTTATCGTTGCCGTCCCACGCCTCGGGAATGAGCATCATCATGACATGTGGCAGCGAGCGCCCCGCATGCACGAGAAGTTCGATCACGTTGTCGAGGTTGGAAGAATCCGACTGTGCCGGGTTGCAGATCGGCACCAGCATGTCTAACTCCTCGCGCGAAAAGTAGCGCGATTCAAAAAATGCTTCCTTCGATTTCAGCCAGTTGATGTTCCCCTGTACCGTATTGATTTCTCCATTGTGGGCAATGTAGCGAAATGGCTGGGCCAGCCGCCAGGAGGGGAACGTGTTGGTGGAAAAGCGCGAATGAATCACCGCCAGTGCCGAAACTACGGATTCGTTTTCCAGATCCGGGAAGTAGTAGCGCAGCTGCCCGGAGGTGAGCATGCCTTTGTACGAAATGGTTTTGCAGGAAAGTGACGAAAAATAGAATTGCTGCCCGACGCCCTGCACCGAGTCGGATACGAGGCGGGTAACATACTTGCGCAGCACAAATAATTTGCGCTCAAAACCCTCCGGTTGCATGACACCATCGGGGCGCTGCACAAAAACCTGCTCCATAACCGGCTCTGCCTCCCGGGCAGAATCACCCAACGCCGTATTGACGACCGGCAGCGCGCGATAGCCCAGCAACTTCATCTTCATGCGCTTGATCTGACGGTTCAGCACCGTTCGGCATTCCTCCCGCAGGCGTGCATCCGGAGGGAAAAATACCTGCCCTACACCGTAGGTGCCCACTGAGGGCAACTTGAAGCCCAGGCCTGTACACGCATCAACCAGAAACTCGTGTGGAATCTGAATGAGAATTCCGGCTCCATCACCTGTGTTCGGTTGACAGCCACAGGCACCCCGGTGGCTCATGCGCTCCAACATCGTCAGCGCGTCGGTAACGATCTGGTGCGACTTCCTCCCCTTCATGTTGGCAATGAAACCAACCCCACACGAATCCCTCTCAAACAAAGGGTGATACAACGACTTACTCAAGTTCAACTCAGGTTAAGCGTTGAAGGTACAGCTATTGCCTGCTTCGGAAAAAAGATCTTCCAAATTTTATTTTGGCAAAACGAACATTCAGTAGCGAAAACGTTTGAGAAAGATGATCATGTCATCAGGAAATGTTCCCCAGGTGCAGCCGGATTAAAATTCCTTGATGGGCATCTGCCTCACGTGCAAAATGGTGAGGTGTAACCCCCGGGCGATTATTGTGCTCACCTCTTTTCGGCTAATAAAAACGAGGTCCACCAATTCACAACCGGGATTCGGCGTCTGGCTGGTCAGGCTGCTTCCACGTTCTGAACCGGCGATTTTTGCGTTGAATTTGCACCCAGTCCGAAAAGCGCCAGCGGTTAAGGATCACGTCCATGCGGGGGCGCACGCTGCAACAGCCGCCGGGAAAAAATCGAGTCCAATGAAGATGTGATTTACGTGCCGCGGTTTCGTACCTTTGACGTGTGCGCCACGCAGCAATCGGCATGTTGATACTTTTCCTGGCGGGAAGTCTAGTGGACTTTCGCGAGTGGAGCAAACTGCCCGAACTGGCCACCCACTTTAGCGAACACCGTACGAAAAATCCGACCCTTTCCTTTTCGGAATTCTTGTTTTTGCATTACGGTGCCGGTGCTGATCATCACCAACCGGAAGAGCCGGTTCAACACAAACAACTGCCATTCGGTGCCACAGCGCAGATAATGGCTGCATTCTTCTGCCCCCAGCCGCAGGCCACACTGGTTGCCGGCCCGTTCGTTGCAATCCCGCTGTCTTTTCGCCTGTGTGATTCTTCCCTGCCGCCTGCCCGGACGGCCCAAGCCATCTGGCAGCCACCGCGAGCCTGAGCATTCACTTCTTTTTGGGTTTTAATTTTCTGCAGAAGAATCGCTTATGCTCTATTCCATCATTTCGTTTTCCATCCGGAACAAAATCATTGTCGCGCTCCTCACGCTCGCACTTGTGTTGTGGGGTGGCTATTCTGTAACCCGACTGCCAATTGATGCAGTGCCGGACATCACGAACAACCAGGTACAAGTCATCACCGTATCACCCAGCCTGGCGGCCCCCGAAATCGAACGGTTGGTAACCTTTCCGGTGGAACAAACCATGGCTACCATTCCGGGAATAACCGAAATCAGATCCTTCTCCCGGTTTGGCTTGTCGGTGGTGACAATTGTTTTTACCGATGCAACGGATGTCTACTGGGCGCGTCAGCAGGTAAACGAACGCCTCGCACAGGCACAAAGCCTCATTCCCGACGGGACGGGCAGTCCGGAGCTGGCCCCGCTCACGACCGGGCTCGGTGAGATCTACCAGTATATCGTGCGCCCCAAAAAAGGCTACGAAGGAAAATTCAGCAGCATGGAGTTGCGCACCATTCAGGATTGGATTGTGCGCAGGCAGTTGCTGGGTGTGGAGGGCGTAGCGGATGTGGCCAGCTGGGGTGGCGAGCTGAAACAATACGAAATTGCCATTCACATCGAGCGGCTGCGCAGTGCCAACGTCACCATTCCCGATGTGCTGGAGGCCCTGCGTCAAAACAATCAAAACACCGGCGGCGCCTACATCGATGCGCAGCCCTACGCCTACTTTATCCGAAGCGAAGGGTTGATCAACACCTTCCAGGATATTGAGGCGATCGTGGTAAAAAATAATCCAAACGGCCTGCCGGTGCTGATCCGCGATGTAGCCTCCGTTCGGCTGGGCTATGCCACACGCTACGGGGCGGTAGTGTATAACGACCAGGGCGAAGTGGCGGGCGCCGTTGTGATGATGCTCAAGGGAGCCAACTCCTCGCAGGTCATCGAAAATGTGAAGGCCCGCATCGAACAAATTCGCGCCACGCTGCCCGAAGGAGTGGAAGTTTACCCGTTTCTTGATCGCACCAAATTGGTCAACAATGCCATCGACACGGTTACCCGAAACCTAGGCGAGGGGGCGCTAATCGTGGTGTTTGTGCTTGTGCTGATGCTCGGCAACCTGCGCGCCGGGCTGATTGTAGCTTCGGTGATCCCGCTGGCGATGCTGTTTGCCATTGCGATGATGAATTTTTTTGGTGTGTCCGGCAACCTGATGAGCCTTGGGGCTATCGACTTCGGTTTGATTGTGGATGGCGCGGTGATCATCGTGGAGGCGACCCTGCACCACCTGGGCGTCTCACAAACGGTAACCCGGCTGACGCAAGACGAAATGGACCTCGAGGTGAAGCAGGCCGCGAATAAGATGATGCGCTCGGCCGCATTCGGACAGATCATCATCCTGATTGTATACTTGCCCATTTTGTCGCTGGTGGGCATCGAAGGCAAGATGTTCAAGCCCATGGCGCAGACGGTGGCGTTCGCGATCATCGGAGCCCTGCTGCTGAGCCTCACCTACGTGCCCATGGTTTCTTCGCTGCTGCTCAGCAAAACCACGGGCCACAAGCGAAATATCTCTGACCGGCTGATGGAGGCCCTGCATACCATCTACGCGCCCACGATCGCCCGCGCCCTGCAGCACCGCCTCAAAGTGGTGGTCGCTGCCGTGCTGATGTTTGTGGCCAGCATGGGCGTTTTCTTCAGCCTGGGCGGGGAGTTTATTCCCACCCTCGATGAAGGTGACTTTGCCGTAGACACACGCGTGATTACCGGGAGTTCATTGTCAGAAAGTGTGGCCGCGACCCAGCGCGCCGCCCGCGTACTGCTCGACCACTTTCCGGAGGTGAAAGAAGTTGTGATTAAAACCGGAACATCCGAAATCCCTACCGACCCGATGAGCATTGAGGCCAGCGACCTGATGGTCGTTTTGAAAGAACGCGCTGCCTGGACGTCGGCTGCTTCGCGCGATGAACTGGCCGAAAAAATGCAGCAGGTGCTGGAAGAAAAAGTGCCGGGTGTGTCGTTTGGATTCCAGCAACCCATCCAAATGCGATTCAATGAGTTGATGACAGGAGCCCGACAGGATGTGGTGGTAAAGATCTATGGAGAAGACCTGAACCTGCTGGCACGCTATGCCGATGACCTGGGCCACATTGCGCGCACGGTGCCGGGCGCTGTAGACGTGTTTGTAGAACCCATAGGCGGGCTGCGCCAGATTGTCGTGCGTTACCACCGCGATCAGATTGCCCGCTTCGGACTATCCGTGGAGAAAATCAACCAGACGATTAACGCGGCATTTTCCGGCGCATTGGCCGGGCAGGTATTCGAAAATGAAAAACGGTTTGATCTCGTTGTACGCCTCGCAGGCGAACAACGTAAAAACATCGAACAGGTACGCCAGCTCTATGTGGCTGCCCCTTCCGGGATGCAGATTCCGCTTCATCAGCTGGCCGACGTTGATTTGGAAGAGGGCCCCAACCAAATCCAACGCGATGATGCTAAGCGCCGCGTGATCGTTGGATTCAATGTGCGTGGCCGCGATGTGGAATCCATCGTAACGGAAATCCAGACCAAGTTGCGCACCGAGTTACAAATGGAACCGGGATATTACGTAACGTTTGGAGGTTCTTTCAAAAACCTGGAAGAGGCCAAGCAACGCCTGCTCGTGGCGGTGCCGGTGGCGCTGGCCCTGATATTTCTGCTGCTGTTTTTTACCTTCCACTCCTTGCGGCAGGGCTTGCTGATCTACACAGCCATTCCACTCTCGGCCATCGGGGGTGTGTTTGCCCTCTGGCTCCGCGACATGCCTTTCAGCATCTCCGCCGGCGTGGGGTTCATCGCCTTGTTTGGCGTGGCCGTGTTGAATGGCATTGTGCTGATCGCAGAATTCAACCGGCTGCGCGACAACGGTATAGCCGATGTGTTCACCATCGTGCGCGAAGGTACAGCGCTCCGCCTCCGCCCCGTGTTGATGACCGCGCTGGTGGCCTCGCTCGGCTTTTTACCGATGGCCTTATCCGAAACCTCGGGAGCGGAAGTGCAACGCCCGCTGGCCACCGTTGTCATTGGCGGCCTGATCTCCGCGACGTTGCTTACGCTGATCGTACTGCCTGTTTTGTATACCTACTTTGAAAAAACATCCGACAAAAAATGAGTTTTATGATGAATGTTTGCAAGTCTGGATTTTCCTCACACGCGGTTGCCTCCTGGGCATGCCTCCTATTCGCTGCCGGCATACTAAGCTCATGCAGTCCTAAGTCCGAAGCGCCTGCCGAAGTGGCTGCGGCTTCCGATGCCGCCATTACGCTGACGGCTGCCCAGCAAAAAGCACTTGTTCTGACCGTAGGTGCCGTTCAGCCGCGGGCCATTAGTCAGGAGGTGCGCGCGTCGGGCATGCTGGATGCGCCACCCCAGAATGTGGTGAGCATTTCGGCGCCACTGGGCGGCTTCGTTAAAAGTACCAAATTGCTGCAGGGCATGACCGTAAAAGCAGGCGAGGTGTTAGCCGTCATGGAAGATGCCGCCTACATCCAATTGCAGCAAGACTATCAGGAGGCCAACAGCCGGCTCACCGTATTAAGACAGGAATTTGAACGCCAGCAACAACTCGTAAGCGAAAATGTGGGAGCGCGTCAGCGCCTGCAGGAAGCAGAGGCTGCATTCAAAAGTACGCAAGCCCAGTGCGAGGGCCTGGCTGCCCGCCTGCGGCTTACCGGCATGGCGCCCGAAAAAGTGACTGTGGGCCCCATCCAATCCACCATCGAAATACGATCCCCCATAAGCGGATACGTTACCCAGGTACACGTGAACATTGGAAAATATGTTACCGCCACGGATGTGATGTTTCGCATCGTCAACACCGACCACCTCCATGCCGAGTTATTTGTTTATGAACGCGACTTGCCGACACTGCGTGTCGGACAACCGGTATTCATTCAACTTTCTAATGAAACCAAAGAGCGCTCTGCGAAGGTGTACCTCGTGGGCAAAGAAATCTCGGAAGATCGCACCATCCGCGTGCATGCCCACCTCGACCGGGAAGACCCCAGCCTGATTCCGGGATTGTTCTTCACAGCCCGCATCGAAACTGCAAACCATGCTGTTGATGCCCTGCCCGAAACTGCCTTTGTCTATTTCGAAGGAAAAGACTACGTGTTTTTGCCCCGGCAACAAACGGGATCGTACCAACCGGTTGCCGTCACCAAAGGAATGTGCATCGATGGCTTCTGCGAAGTGGGGTTCCCGAACGCCATCCCGCCACAAATCGTCATCTCAGGTGCTTACCAGCTGCTGAGCGTCTGGAAAAACCGGGCCGAGGAATGAGCGAACAAAATCTTACCGTTTTCGGCTAGCTCCAATCCAATCGAAATCAGTGTGATGCCTTTCTGAAAACAAGCGACACGGCCAGGGCAATTCCCATGAGGGCGACTCCGGAGAAAAAGGGGAAACGGAAATTAATGCCATAAAGAAAGCCACTCATGGCCATGCCGGCTGCGCGCGCGAGTGATCCAAAGGACTGATTGACACCCAGCGTGTGGCCCACCTGGTCAGGGTTGGCATACTTGGAAAGCAGTGAAGAAATACTTGGCGTAATGCATCCGTTGGCGAGCGCCAGACAAAGCAGTCCGAGCAACTGAAACCCAAGAAACCACGCCACATCCCCAACCGGTAACAAGGCCAGGCCGGCCATCGTGAATAATGAGCCGATGAACAACAACCTTGATTCTCCCCACCGCTTGACGATGCGTCCGACAAGCAAGCCCTGGACCACGGCCGTGGCTACGCCCACATATCCCATCAGATAACCGATCTGCGCCTCATTCATACCATTGACTTCCTTCCACATGAGTGAAGAAGCCATTTGCATGAGCATAAACGCCACAATGAAGATGAAGTTAATCCACATCAGCTCGCGAATGGTGGGCTTGCGCAGTTCTTTGATGATCCCCGTTACAACCCGGAAGTTAAAGCGGGCGTCCGCTTTCTTTTCCTTCAGGGATTCAGGCAGAAAAAAATACGCTGCCACCAGATTAGCGACACACAATCCGGCGGCCACAAAGCCCACCATGTCCACCTGTCCCGGTGCGGATATCGATTTCAGATACCCGCCCAATGTCGGGCCAAAAACAAATCCCAAACCAAAGGCTGCCCCCAGCAGGCCCATCGACTTGGCGCGCTCCGCTGGGTTTGTCACATCCGCGATATAGGCTTGTGCTACCGAGATGTTGGCCGAGCCGATACCCGATAACAACCGGGATAAAAACAGAATCCAGAGCACATTTGCCTGCGAAAAAACAACGTAGGCAAATGCCGTGATGAACACACTGATCAGAATGATCGGCCTGCGCCCGTGCCGGTCGCTCAAGGTGCCCCAGAAGGGCGCGAAGAGGAAATTCATGATGGGATAGATTGCTGCAATCAATCCTACCTGCCAGTCGGCCGCACCCAGCTCTTTCGTGAAAATCGGAAGTATCGGGATGATGATCCCGAAGCCGAGGAGATCAAAAAAGATAGTGATAAACAAAACAAAGAGCGGAGATTTTCTCATGCGTGGTGCAGGTTAGGTGCGAAATTGCAACTTTGTGGGAATGGAGCCAAAGCGAATAGAACAAATTGCCGGTAAAGCGGTTCAGGAGTTTTTGTTTGCAAATGAGAATGCAGATGAAACCCGCTGGCTCCTGAGCGGCCTCGAAGTGGCCGACGTGCCCGCCGCTGCCCTCGCTATGCAGGTGGCCGGGCGGCGGAAAGCAAAGGAAAAACTTCCTACCTTTTATGCCCTGCCGGGGATTGTCTACCCGCCCAGCGGAAATCTCGAGCAGACATCATCGGAAGTTACGGCATCCCACAAGGTTCAGATCTTGCGTAGTGAATTGGGTGACCATCTCGATACCGGAGCAGATCTGACCGGCGGCTGGGGAGTGGATGCCTGTTTTCTATCCACACTCTGCACCGATTTTTACTTCAGCGACCCGGAACCCAGGCTCGTTGAACTGGCGCAGCACAACCATCGCCTGTTGGGCAGGACTAACCTCCGCTACCAAACGTGCGCATTACCCGAAAGCCTGGCCGGCCTTCCGGACCAGGTTTCCTTCATCTACCTCGACCCATCGCGCCGAACAAAGGCGGGCAAGGTGATCGCGCTGACCGACTATACACCCAACATCCTGGGTCTGCTGCCACAATTGTTCGCAAAAACACATCAGCTTCTTCTCAAAACATCACCTCTGCTGGATATCTCACACACACTCCGGCAACTGCCAAACGTGAAAAAAGTATTTGTGGTAGCCTGGAAAAATGAATGCAAGGAACTGCTTTTCTACTGCGACAAGGCTTACGCCGGACCTGTCGAAATCGAAGCAGTGGATCTGGCGAGGGCAAAACCATTCACTTTCTTTGCCGAGGACGAAGCCCGGGCGGTGGTCGTTCTCTCTGAACCAAAACGATATTTGTATGAACCCGGCGCTGCCATCCTGAAAGCAGGTGCCTTTCGGCTGATGGCGGAACGATTTCAGGTGTCGAAGCTTCACGCCCACACCCATCTCTACACAAGTGATCGGCTTGCGGAAGATTTCCCCGGACGAATTTTCGAGGTGACCAGCCTCCGCCCGGATGCGCTTCCGGAAAGAAAGGCCAACATCATCACACGGAATTTTCCGGAGGATCCGGATGTGCTGAAGAAAACGTTTCGGTTAACCGATGGCGGTGATTTCTTTTTACTCGCCTTCACGGGCCCCCGTTCGCGGCACGTACTGGTGTGCCGCCGCGTGCAGTAGGGCGAGCCGGGTCAAATCTGTATTTCCCATTCATTCCACCTCATGCCGATTGGTCGGCCTTGGGATATGCTTTCAGCTCATCATTCCAACGCACATCGGCTTTCGGATTTTGTGCTCCGGTGTGATGTGCCACATCACTCTTTTTTGTTACCCTTCTTTTTTGAAAGTAGCTTGCACGATGCCTGTGCGGGGACGTCTACATCACCTCATTTTTTTACTTGATGGCACGGGTGCGCTTTTGTCTGCGGGTTTACTCCTCATGCTTTACACACTGGAAGTCGGATTACCCGACCGGGTGATGGTGTTCTTGGCAGGCGTTGCCTTGGTATTCGCGTTGTACGCATTCGGGTGCCATTTCCTCAGACCTGTGCGCTGGCCATCCTTCCTCCGTCTGGTCGCAGTTGCCAACCTCCTCTATGCCATCAGTACCGTTGGCTTCGTGCTTCTTTTTTACGAACAGACTCCAATTCCTGGCCGAATCTTTTTTTTCGCTGAAGCGGGAGTGCTGCTTGCTTTAGCAAGCTTTGAACTACGGATTGCATCAAACCCAGAGAAATGATCATCCGGATAGTTGAAAATACATCACGGACAAGCTACCGCCTTCAGTTTTCGCACCCGAACCGGCTTTTGCAGATCAGTCATGTAACCCCTGTCTTTAGCTACTTCTGCCAAAAAAGAGCGTATGATCTGATACCTTTAGCAATCGAAATATGGAAGATTTACTCATCCAGGCGGCGCGATTGATCAATAC
>CANGUI010000026.1 GCA_947457025.1 Flammeovirgaceae bacterium
AACTCCATACCGATCCCCATAGCGCGTGACCTGGGATCCGCAAAGTAACGTTCGCGGTGGGCGGCATGCTCCGACATCCGGTCGGCTGGCAACAGGATATCTACCGGCTTACCGATAAGCTCCTCAGCCGTATACCCGAATACCTTTTCTGCATATCCATTAAAAAATCGGATAGCTCCTTTATCATTGATCACCAGAATACCGATTGCTGCGCGTTCAAAGAGAGCGCGAAACCCGTTCCGGGCATCGTCAGATAATGATCCTGCTTCATCCACTACGTAATCAGAATTTTCCGAATAGAGCGAAAAGATAACAAAAATTTCTGAGGATGCGATTCGTTATGAGATGCCCGGCGAAAGAAAAAGTTGCCCATGGGAAAGGTGTTGGATGCCGCTAATCTTACCAGAGTTAGGCCATGTAACGTCTCGAACGCGAAAGAAAATACGCGAAAAAAGCATGGTGAATGAGTTAGAGAGGAGACACGAAAAAAGTTACGATTGCACATTGGAAGGACGTTGGCACCTGGCAGTCGAAAACGGAGTAAGGTTGCGTCTCGTTTCAGGTGTAAAAATGCAAAAATGAGTAATCAGGATCATGAAGAAAAAACCGGTAAACAAAACCCGCATACAAAGATGCTAATCCAATTTACTCGCGCCAGCAGCAATACGACTTCTTCGATAGTGGTATTTGCTCGCTATGATCGGATGGCCGTGATCTTTACCAGAAGCGCCCAAGTAAACCATTACGTTTTACTACACGCATGCGCAATACATATATCTCCTCGTTACGAGCCGGTTTCCACAAAACGCCTGATTTCCTGGCGGCTGGGTCGGGTGGTATCAGAATAATACTTTTTTGACGTTCCGATCTCGTGTTCCATACGAATAAAGTGCAACTCGTCCACCTCGGCAATAAGAACCCGCGCTGCCTCCGCTTCCACAATCGGAATCGCCACCACGACTTTACCCGGCTTTTGCTTTCGGATTTCGTGTATACACGCGGCCAACACTTCGCTGGAGTGAAGCATGTCATCTACCACGATGACCGTTCGGTGAGCGAGAGAGATGGGTGGTTTCTTTTCGTGATAATACCGATTATCGTTGGCATTTCTCGCTTTTAGTATCGCGATTTGGTGGGCCACCAAATCCTGAGGAATACCACCGGTATCTGCTGGCATCACAACTTCCGTCAGACAAACAGAGCCGAGGTTCAGCGCATTGTTTCCCGGATGGTTGACTCGCTGCGCAGGTATCACATCCAATGGCAATGCCAACTGCCGGGCAATGGCAACTGCTACCGGAAGCCCACTCTGCGGAATTCCGATCACGACGGCATCCGTACCGGTATACCGAGCTAACTTTCTGGCGAGAATCACTCCAGATTCCTCACGCGAGATCATAGATACCTGTTCCCGAAGTTCCATATTCCTGATTTATTTCCCCGAAACTACGTGATTACGGAACTGAGGTAAATGACTTCTGTCATCAAGTAAAATGTAAATAAGTCAGCGGGCGCATTGGCTTGACCATGCAGGTATGCTTTTCTCCGCTTAAGCAGAGCTTTTACTCCAGAATAGTGGCTGCGCCCTATACCCGAACCTGTTGCCACTCATTCTTATTTTTTGGAAAATGGTACTTTGTAACGCAACCCGGCCAATTTCAAACTCTAAAAAAAGCGATATGCCAAAAATCAGAAAGAATTTCAGTTTACAGATTTCACGGTGCTAGCGAAAAACTCAAACAATCAACAAATCGCATGGATCGCTGGCTTTGTCTGCGGTCTCTCCCGGCTATGGAAGTGTGTCTCCTGACATGACAGCTACACCGGAGTCGTAGGCGCAAGCACGAGATTAAATTTACCTGCTGCACACGCTGCACCCCCTCAGGCCGGAGCTAAAACCCTGATAGAGTACTTGTTCAGATCTGGAATTATACCGATACACGGTGATGCCCTTGAGTCGGGATTTCCAGGCCCTCTCGTAGACGTGGCTGATGTCCGCGCGCGTTGCCGTCTCCGGGAGATTGATCGTCTTTGAAACCGCGTTGTCGGTAAATTTTTGAAAAGCCAGTTGGTGCTCCAGATGCCAGTTTGGAGCAATCTCCAGCGCTGTTTTGAAAATGTCGGACACGCCGGGTGGCAGATCCGGCACGTTCTGAAGTGTGCCGGTCTCCCGGATCGAAGCCATGACATCCGCTTTGTCGAGATGATGTGCCGAAAGGAAATGGATCAGTACCGGATTGATTTCCTGCCAGGTTTCATTTTCGAGCACATGCCAGCGGCGGGACGCGAGGGCAAAAAATGGCTCGATCGAAGACGATGTGTTGGCGATAACGGAAATACTGCCGGTAGGCGCAATACTATTGCATGCCGCATGACGAAGGGGCAAACCCGGATAATAAATGCTGCTCGGCCAGTTTTTGAATGCGCCCCGCTCGTCTGCCAGTTGGCGGGAGGCATTACGGCTTTGATACGATATGTAGTGCATCAACTGTCCACCCAGTTGAACTGCATGTTCGGAGTCGTAGGGAATCTCCAGCAAACTGAGTGCCTCAGTCCAGCCCATCACGCCCAACCCGATTTTCCGGTTTCCCCGCGCAACTGCTTCGATATCGGATGACAGGTACCTGTTGACCTCGATTACATCATCCAAAAAACGAATCACCGCGGCCACTGTCTTACCAAGATCTTCCCATTGAAAAGAATGATTTTCGGGTGACACAAACCGGATAAGGTTGATGGAAGCCAGGTTGCATGATTCGAATGGGAGCAAGGGCACCTCGCCACACGGATTGGTTGCATCGATTAAACCCGAGGCCGGTGTGGGGTTGACTTGGTTGATAGCATCCAGAAAAATTAGTCCTGGATCACCACCCTGCCAGGCACTGTCGGTAATCGCATTCCAAAGATCGCGTGCATTGACGGTTTGCGCCACCGTGCCGCTACCAGGATGAACAAGATTCCACACACCATTTCGTGCGACGGCATCCATAAATGCATCCCGTATCCCCACCGACAGGTTAAAATTCCGAAGCTGATGTTGTTCAGATTTACTCCGGACAAACTCGAGAATATCGGGATGGTCAACATTCAGAATGCCCATGTTTGCCCCTCTTCGCTTTCCCCCCTGGCGGATATGATCCGTAACCGTATCAAAGATTTTCAGAAACGATACCGGGCCAGAAGAAAGGCCGGAGGTGGATTGCAGCGGAGCTCCCTTCTCACGAAGTTTAGAAAAGTTAAAACCCGTACCTCCCCCACTCTGCTGAATCAGGGCCGAGAGTTTCAAAGTCGACAAGATACTCTCCAGTGAATCCTCAATCGGCAACACAAAACATGCACTCAACTGATGTGCCGCCGTACCGGCATTCATGAGCGTCGGAGAATTTGGCAGAAATTTGAGTTCACACAACAACTTGAAAAAGCGTTCCTCCCAAAGCGCTGCAACCTGTGGCGTCGCCCACGCGAGTTCAGCCTGCGCAACGGCACGGGCCACCCGCCGGAACAGTTCACCGGGCGACTCATGAGTTCCATCCCCGCGTAACCGCACGTACCTGCTCTCCAGCAAATGACGGGCAGTTGGCGAAAGTCCGCTATCGCTGGCAGTGGCAAGATATTCACGCTGCCAATTCGTTTTCGTAACAGATGTTGCGCGCATACCGGTCTCTCAAACAAAACGGAAAAAAGGCTTCAACCTTACGGGACTGAAACCTCCAATCGAAAACCTACTTCACTGTTATTTCCTTTTTTGCCTTGGTTACCGTTACCTCCTTTTTTGGAAGGGTTAACGTGAGGATTCCATCTTCATACCGAGCCTGGATGTTATCGGGCTGGGCATTTTCCGGCACCAAAAAAGAGCGACTAAAAGAATGAAAGGAATACTCCTTGCGGGTATATCCATCCTTCTCCTCTTTGGTCTCCTCTTTCTCTAGACGTACCGTAAGCACATCATCGCCAGTCTCAACCTTGAAATCTTTCTTCGTCAAGCCAGGGGCGGCTAAATCTATGCGGTAGTCCGCATCTGTCTCCCGAATGTTTACAGATGGAAGGTTGACACCCAGCCGGGACGGAAGCGTGGCAACATCTGCATCAAACAGGCCGGGCCTTGAAAATGGTCTGACACCAAAAAAATCGGATAGTAGCGCCGGGAACAAAGTCCCGCTTGTTCTGACAATTGTTTTCATACCATTTTGATTTTTGTATTGGCAAACCTAAGATGCTACGCCCCGGCCTGTAATGAGAAACGTCATATTCGCAGCGGATTCTTGTCACGCCCTGACTGGAAAAAGTAAGGATTTGCTTACTGCGCCATAATCGTTTAGCTGCTGGTGGGTGATGATGGGAATCGAAGCTAAAAGCCGTCATAGCCCTACTTTGCCCGTTGTAATAATCGTGGTAAACCGAAGACACTTTGCCAACCGGTGATCTCTTTGCCAGGTAGCTCATCTAGCGGCAAAATGATTTTGATCATTGACCCCCGCTGGCCAGCCCGCTATTTTTGATTGTCAATTGGGCCAAAAATGTATGGTAACCTTAGGGAAACAACAATTGGGTTGGCACTTGTGCCACAGTTGGTGGTTGCTACTGATTCTCTGGGGCAGTGTTTGTTCTCCTAAACATGAGCCCATTGTCTTCCCTCCTCCCTCCATTACGGATAGCCAGCAGGCGTCAAAGCAAAAAACCATCGAACCTGTCCGGGTTGAGGTGCCGCGTGCGATTACGATAAACACCTATTTTGATTTTATGGACAGTCTGGTACTTCGCCATGCGATAGACACCGCCTACGGCCTCGGTGAATATTTGCTGGTGCATGCTAATCCCTGGATTTTAGACTCGCTCAGAGCCACCGACTACTACACATTAAAAAACAAAGGCATCTACCAACCGGATCAACGCACCAGTGTGATACTTCAGAAAGGGGCTCACCTCATCATTCCCGACACTAGTGTCCGTCGCCAGATCCGAGAAAGACTCCGGACTACAACCGTAGATGTTAACATCCCGGAGTTTACCCTACGCCTCATTCAGCTCGGCGATACCATCCTGAGCTGCCGCGTCCGCGTCGGACGCTTTGCTGTAGAGTTCTTGCCGGTCGTTGGACATGATGTGAATCTGCAGACCCCTATTGGCAGGGGTGAAATCGTGCGCATAGAGCGTAATCCCCTGTTCATTGATCCTGACAACGGCATACCAACACGGCGCACAAGACGCGATGATGGAAGGTATACCGCCATGCCGCGTATTCCATGCCTCGAACCGGCCATCAATGGTATCCGGCACGGCTCCTTGATCCACGCCACGACAAATATCCAGACACTTGGTAAGGCATATTCCCACGGCTGTATTGGCACCTCCGAGCCCGATGCCTGGATGATTTATTACAATGCACCACTCGGCACACGGGTATTGTTTCGATACGATCTCAAAATCCGCGATCAAACCGGGAAGATGGTTGCTCTCCGCGATATCTATAAAAAAAGAAGACGGGAATAACATCCGCCGTTACTGCCATACACCGGGAAAAATCCCGGTTGCGAGGCTCTGCCCAGGTGTAATTCCGCTAAGTAGCCTGAAGGGTATTGTCGCTAACGCCCGACTCTCCTCGAAGGCTACAGCCTGATGATTTCAATCTCGACAAGTTGAAATGAAAATCATGTGCCGGCAGGTACTTCTGAGATACTTTTGACCGTCCGGATGAAGTGCTCGAAAAAAGCATCTTCCGGCTGACGAATCCAATCCAGGTAACCATGAAACTAGTACTTGCGTTTTTGCTGATCTTGCTCACCCCACTCGGCATATCTACCCGATCGGGGGATAACATTGTCATTGACACGCCTCAACCTGACGACGTATATATTGCCGGCGGTACGGTTATCGTTAATGCGCCCATACGGGGAGACTTGATCATCGCTGGTGGCGACGTTACCATCAACGACTCAGTGCAACATGATCTGCTAATCGCCGGAGGAAACGTCGTGATCAACGGGTACGTTGGCGATGATCTTCGATGTGTGGGCGGTAACATACACCTGTCACAAACCATTGCTGACGATGCGATGGTAATGGGTGGCGGGATCGCCGTGACAAAGGCCGCCAACATCCGGGGGAATCTTATCTCCCTGGGCGGGGAGACTTCGATTGACGGACAAGTGGACGGTATCGTCAATTCGTGGGCAGAAGAAATCACCTTCACGGGCGTAGCCCTCCAGGCACTGGATTTACGGGCAGATGAAATTGAATTTAATGGGCGTGTTGCAGGAGAAGCAACTTTGGCGGCTCAGCACATTTCCTTTGGCCCCGAGGCAGCGCTGGAAAAAGGAATCAGATTTTGGAACCCGGAAGGGAAACTGGACATCCCGAATCGCGCGGCAGCAACGCCTGCAGTTTTTGACAACTCCCTCAGCACCGAATCGCCGCGATGGGATTTTGCGGATTTTTCATTCGGTTTACTGCTCGTTGGCTACTTCATCACGGCATTGTTGATGATCTATATTTTCGAAACCACAATCGGATCTACCGTGCAAAGGGCGGCTGGTAACGTACTCAACAAATCCCTTGCATCGCTTGGGCTCGGCATACTGCTTTGCCTGGGCTTACCTATCGTTACCGTGCTGCTGCTGATCACGATCATCGGCATTCCGATCGCACTCATCTTGTTGTTTGTGACCATTGCACTCCTATTGGCGGGAACATCCCTGACTGCGCTGATGACCGCTCATTGGATCAACCGGGTGTTTTACAAAACATCGTGGACCACCACCCAGCTGATCCTGACTGCTTTCGGTATTTTCATGCTCTTCAAACTGATCACCTTCACACCTGTTGTAGGACCTGCTGTTATGGTTTTGCTGATTTGTATGGCTTACGGTGCTATGCTGATTACTGTGCGCAGAAATATTGAACCGGGAACGCCCGCCTGGCGCAAAACATAAAATCACCAACCGGCAAAACAAATTGCCCTGATGTACTTTCCCGATCCTCATCGCCCCCGTGTTAACCGGTAACCAAAAAACAAGGCCTCTGGTATGAACCCAATGCCATCCGTGTGGATAGAAAGCAGCACACCCCGGCAACTACCACCCGAAACCGAGAAACACATCCGGATTCCGGTCGGTCAAACCCTACTGGCAGCAAATCTCACGCTCCCCGCACGCGCAAACTCGCTGGTAATCTTTTCGCACGGTAGTGGGAGCAGTCGATTCAGCCCCAGAAACAACTTTGTTGCCAAGCACCTGCAAAAAATGAAAATGGGTACGTTGTTGGTTGACCTGCTTACCCCGGGGGAGGATTCCGTCTATGCTAACCGATTCAACATTGACTTGCTTACCGATCGCCTGCTGAGCATTACGAAATGGGTAGCTACACACACAGATCTGAAAGGCATGCCTATTGGTTACTTTGGCGCGAGTACCGGTGCCGCTTCTGCCTTACGTGCGGCCATCCGGTTACCACAACGGATTGGCGCTATCGTCTCCCGCGGTGGAAGGCCTGATCTTGCCCAACACAAACTGGGTCAGGTAAAAGCGGCCACGCTGCTGATCGTGGGAGAGCTGGATTCTGATGTCTTGCGGCTGAATCAGCAGGCCTTTGAGGCGTTACATTGTATGAAAGAACTGCGGGTGATCGCCAATGCCACTCACCTGTTTGAAGAACCCGGAGCACTGGAAGAAGTAGCCCAATTAGCCGGCACCTGGTTTACAACTTTCTTGTCTCCTGCCGATCGGGGAATGGTGCAATCGCCAGAGTGAATGCCTACCTGAATGGGATGAGGCTGACCGTAATCCCAAAATAGTATCGGCAGTAATGTGGCAATTCGCCCGATCGTAGCGCCACAGGATAAAGGCTCCTTCGAATTCATTTCCACTGATTTCAAGATGTTGCATAAGCTATTTTCTATACAGAGCCCGATTACGACCAGCTAAAAAATCAACCCGCCCCATGTAGCCATACAAGCGAAACTCAGGAATAATTTTCTCTGAAAAAGTATGCGCCTGTATCTATACCCCGAACGGTACGTAAAAAGCACGGGTGTTTACAGTGTCCGCCTTGAGAATGTAGCCGGCCAATCGACAGTGTCAGTACGTTTCGTAGGGTGAGGTAAACTACTTGAGCAAACAATAATCTGCTGCCAGGCTGACGGACGTCAGTGCAGCTGCATGCGGTGGTGGATAAATTCGCAACAGGTGGTTGAGATCAACGGTCTGAAACAGTTGACGGCGAGGTGAAGTGCCGCCTAAAGGCCAGATCACAGCAGATACCTTGGGGCCAATAACCAGAACCCATTCAAAAGTAGATTACAGCCCAGGGCGAATAAAATTGAAACTAGTAACAATACAAGAAAACGAAGAACACTATGATACGCGATCGGATACAAGCTGGGCATTTACTGACAGCCAGATTAAAGCACCTCACCTTTGAGAACGGTGTGGTTCTGGCAATTCCTCGAGGCGGTGTGCCCGTGGCAGCAGTCGTGGCAGGTGAATTGAATCTTCCGCTAGACTTGTTAATGTCTAAAAAAATCGGTCACCCGCTGAATGCTGAATTTGCTATTGGATCGGTGACCGTCAAAGACGTTATTCTGGATGAGAGCACAGCGGACTTCCCCCGTTCGTATGTAGACGCCGAAATTCGAAAAATACGCGATTCGCTTTCGAAACGATACGCATCCCTCACCAACGGAAAAACCCCTTTGACCTTACATGGTAGAGATGTTGTTATCATTGACGATGGTTTAGCAACAGGCAATACGATGCTGGCCTGCGTGAAGAGCGTAAGGCGGCAACATCCACATTCGGTCACTGTCGCGGTCCCGGTAGCCTCGCCGTTCGCATTAGAAAAAATCAGCGCCACGGCAGATCGCTTCATCTGTTTAGAAACCCCCGCACTCTTTCGAGCTGTTGGCGAATGCTATGAGGATTTTTCGGAGATATCCGATGAATCGGTACGCGAATTAATGACTGCCTCTCAATCACACCTGAAAAACGCCTGAGGTATACTGAAATTACAATCAATCCCTCATCTGGCGGCTACGACTATTTTCAAGATACACATATCCCTCTACTGGTTTATCTCGCAAACTGCCAAAATGGACTACCCATTTCTCGGTCTCACACAATTACGGCGCACCCGGCTTGCCTATTTCGCCTCTTGCCCTCCAGAAAACCACACGCTCCCGAATTTTGAAATCGTTCCGGAGTTCCTTCCGATGGAGCGGCTTTACCGGAAACCTCCGCATGATCCGGTCAATGGCGGGGTGAACATCATAGCGTATGTACGATGGATCATATATGTCGCCCTCCGCACTGCCCGTCCATATCAGTCTTTGCAGCTGTCTGTCGTAAACATTGACCGTAATGGTACCCCGCACAAAATATCGATTGTACGTTGTAAGCCGCTCGTCCCAGCCGGGGGGATAGTATCCCCACCCGTACCAGGTGTAGTATCGGTAGTATGGATAATAGTACGGAAAGTAGTACGGGCTGTGGAAGTAATAGGGTGGATACGGCCGGCTGCTGTAGGTAACGATCTTCTCCCGCTTTTCATTCAGCAGCACGAGCTGGAGGATCAGATCAGGCGAATCAACATCTACCAAGTAGCCCCGATGACCCAGGCAGTGTGTAATGTAGTTCTTTGCATTGTTTCGAACGATGTCGTTATCATACGGTGTGCCTTCGAACTCTTTTTGCGGCAGCGCCACCCCACTATCGGGTGCCCACGCAAAAGTTCTGTAGCTCGAGAAATCGATACGGCGATCCACATCAGAATAAATATCCTGATACGTGCCGCAACTGAAAGCCATGTAGGCAAATACAACGATGGTTAAAAGCCGGACGTAGGAAGTCATACTCTTTAGCATTTATGTTCTGCCGCAAATTTCTACTCATCGCAGTCAACCGCCAATGACCGATCTGTGCGCCACCGGTGATTGTTATCCTGGGGCTGAGCCATTTTCGGTGACCGCCTGCATTTCCATCCAAAATCCTGATATTAATCATCGCTTTTACAGGCCATGTGTCATGGCTGAAAAATGAGACATCCCGTAATTTCGAATCTGATCAGGAAAAAATCGAGAAGGAAATGACAACGCCAGCAGGTGCTTTCAATGCGGGGATTTGGGTGCCATTACATGCATCCGCACCATGCACTGTTGGGTTTGGACTAAGGATACTGCTTACCACTACTCCTATCTACGATCGCATATGAAAATCGGGTTGCTTTGCTTTGTGTTGCTGTGTTTATGTGAGTTGGGTTGCCGACCCAGCCGGCAATTGAAGACCATTTTGGAGGGGGGAACGACCCGCGATACAAGCCACCCGGCGGTAACGAACAATCCCGTCTATCGGAAATGGTCTCATCCTGGACAAGGGTTATTAACAACCTGCTGCAAGTTGCGTCCAGAGGACTGTGATCAGGGCGCTGCCTCGGCTGAATCTTGCAGCCACTGAAGTAGCGGAAGGGCCCGACCGAATTCAATTTCCCAAACCAACAGCATAACATTTGCTGCACTTGCCAGCACGATCATCCCAACCAGGAAGAGGCGGAAGTTGTTTCGGCTGACGATGCCGGCCAGGGCAAGGAGCACCGGCGCGAGGGTGATCCAATTCGGATAAACCGGAAAAATCAGATGACCCGCAATGCCACAGATCAGGGTGAAGATGTGTCCCACGAGGAAGAGCAACCGCTGAGTTTCAGTGCGGTTGGCAATCGCGGCCACTCCAAAAATGAGGTATCCATTTAACGGTAACAGCACTGCCAATCCGATGATCTCAAATCCCCACGGACCACCACCCTCCCGAATGGTTTTCAGCGTGAGCGGCAGAGACACAAGTAACGAGAGCCCGATTAGCATCCAGCCGGATAGTTTGAGTACGAGACCGACCTTCGGGTTTGTCATGCTTGCGTGTCGGGTTTCAGCGGTATTTCCGCCTCCACTTGGGGGCGGTGCCCCAATAGGTCTTCAAGTTCCTTCCGGAAGATTACCTCCTTTGAGAGTAATCGGCCGGCAAGGGTATCCAAAGCCGCGCGGTGACGGGCCAGAATTTCTTTGGCACGATCGTAGCACCCCTCCACCAGGGCGCGTACTTCCTGATCAATCAGGCGGGCGGTATCTTCACTATACGGTTTCTGAAATTCCGATCGGCCGGTGGAGTCAAGAAAACTCACGTTGCCAATCGTTTTGTTAAAACCAAAGTAAGCCACAACGGTGTAGGCATCGCGGGTAACTTTCTCCAGATCATCTACTGCTCCGGATGTGACCTCGCCGAACACTACTTCTTCCGCGGCCCGTCCGGCAAGAGCTGCGGTGATGCGTTGCGTAAACTGCCGCAGCGACCGCAACTGGCGCTCCTCGGGCAGGTACCAGGCAGCGCCAAGTGATTTCCCCCGCGGAATGATGGATACTTTCATCAGCGGATCAATGTCGGGCAACATCCAGCCCACCACTGCGTGCCCAGCTTCGTGAAAGGCAATGATCTTTTTTTCTGTGGGTGAGATGATTTTACTTTTCTTTTCTAAACCCGCTATGATTCGGTCGATGGCATCGATGAAGTCTTCCTTTTCTACCTGTCCTTTCTTTTTACGGGCTGCAATCAATGCGGCCTCATTGCAGATATTGGAAATGTCAGCTCCGGAAAAGCCCGGCGTTTGGGCTGCGAGAAAGTCAACGTCTACGCCGGCCGCGCAGGTTAGCGGGCGCAGGTGTACGCCGAAGATTGCCTTCCGCTCACTCTGATTGGGCAACTCCAGATAAATGTGCCGATCGAAACGGCCGGGTCGGAGCAAGGCCGGGTCGAGGATGTCCGCGCGGTTAGTAGCAGCCAGCACGATCACACCGCTGTTGGTACCGAAGCCATCCAGCTCGGTTAGCAATTGGTTGAGCGTGCTTTCCCGCTCATCATTTGCCCCGCTGTAGAGGGTATTGCGCCCGCGCGACCTGCCGACAGCATCAATCTCATCGATAAAAACAATGCAGGGAGCCCGTTCTTTTGCCTGCCGGAAAAGGTCGCGCACGCGCGACGCCCCCACGCCTACAAACATCTCAACAAACTCCGATCCAGAAAGGGTAAAAAATGGAACCTGGGCTTCACCCGCAACAGCCTTCGCCAGCAGCGTTTTGCCTGTGCCCGGCGGCCCAACAATGATTACTCCTTTCGGGATTTTGGCGCCAAGCCGCGTGTAGCGCTGCGGCTCCTTCAGAAAATCCACAATCTCTTTCACTTCCTGCTTGGCTTCTTCCAACCCCGCCACATCTTGGAAGGTAACCGTACTCTTGTTGTCTTTATCGAGCAGACGCGCGGTTGTTCTTCCGAAGTTGAAAACTGACGACCCACCCATACCGCTTCCACCCAGCGCTAGCAGCCATCGCCCCGAGAGCAGGATGATCAGCATGAAAAACAACCACGGCAGCCACGTCGTAAAGTCACCCCGATTTTCATATTCTACTGCCACCTGGCGTGCCGGTGGCAGCCCACGCTGCGCTTCCTCTAATTTGCGCTCCAGCGATTCCACTGATCCGATTGTAAACCTATAATGCGGACCAGGCTGAATACCCTGACCCCAGCGCGGTGTCATGACAGCCCGAAACGCGGAGTCGTTGGCAAACTCCTTCTTGATGTAAACGGTGGCCATTTCCTGATTCTGAACCACCAGCTTTTCAACCGCGCCGCGGCTGAGCATCTCGGTTTGAAACCTCTGCCAGGAGATTACGCGGCCAGCGGAAGCCGGGCGATAGAGAAAGTAGAAAAGAATCACGAAAAGCACCAGCAGGGTAATCCACCAGAAACCAATTTTGACTCTGGGGCGATCTGGCTGCTTTTGTGCTGCTTTTTTTGACATCCCTTTTTGTGGCGGCGGCCGGATGAATTAAATGCCGCCTGCCCAACCTTTGGCTAAAGATGGGCAAGATGCCGATCGCTCACCATGATAAAAATCATAAGACGTGAATAAACCTGTTCAGCCGGGGTCTGTCTTGGGCAACCAGCGCTGTATGCCGGTGGCCCGCGCCGCCGGGAAAAGGAAGTTTCAACGGAAAATGGACGCACAGGCATCAGACCTTCCTCTAGGTGTTGTATCAACAAAGTGCTGAGTCAAGAAAGAAGAAGACAATA